>JAJYPK010000115.1 GCA_021795465.1 Bacillota bacterium | reverse complement strand
CGTTTCGGGCGAATTTTCTTGCAAGTACGCGGCTTTCTCTTTACCGGTGGGGGCCTTTGGGTCCTGGCTTCCTTGCTTTGGATGAATTATCGGGTGTTTTTGGTGTTGTTGGCGGGATTAATGGTAGTCAATTTATTTAACGGCAGTGGGCCTGGCACCACGTGTGGGATTATTCCGGCCGAAGTGTTTCCGACGCCAATGCGGGCTACAGCGCTCGGAGTGTCTACGGCGACAAGCCGTGTGGGAGCGATTGCAGGGGTCTTTATCCTAGAATTTCTCCAGGTACGCTATGGCCTTGGAGCGGTTCTGGCGGCGGCAGGGACGGCCTCACTCATCGGAGCGGTGTTGAGTTGGATTTGGCGCATCGAACCGAATCAAGCGACTTTGCCAGACTCGCCTGGAGACGCCACAGCACTGGTGCCATAAATTCCTTCGTCTTAGACGTTACGCTTTACGATGGGTTCTCGAAGGTGAGGCCACGAGTTGCTCGTGGCCTCACCTCGAGCTTTTTTGACGGTTGGCACACCGTGCGACCGTCGCAGATTCAGGATGTCGCCGGGGCCGGCATGCCATTGAGGACGCGCGGATCGTGGTGGCCGGTGGGGTAGTTTGATTCTTTTAGGAAGTGATAGATCCCTCGCGTTGGGCAGGGTTTGGGGATAGGCCGGATCATTCCACGAAGCTTGGAAGCCCGTTTTGCCGATGCGGTGGCAAAGGGGGCCTCCTCGTAGGCTTTAGTGCGATTCCATCGGCTGTATCTGCAGCGGACTGTGCTGTTTATGGGTGCCATCTAGCGTTAAGACCCGATGATGCGAACGGTGATGCGGGACCTCTTCCGAATACGAACGAATGTAGTGCATAAAAACATCGACGGCCGGAGTAATTTCCTCGCGACTACGAAAGACCATGGCTACCCGGCGATGGGCTCTAGGAGATAAGCGGGAGACATTAATGAATCCGGCCTTGGCTTCTAACGTGACTGTGTCGCGAGGCACAATCGCAATGCCCATACCCGCCGCGACAAATCCTAAGAGGGCGTGGATACTGGCCGCCTCGCTCACGATCTGGGGTTCAAACCCTGCCTGTTGGAGGATGCGAGAAGCCGTTAAATTCAGGCTATACCCTGGTTTCATGAAAATAAACGGATGATCCCGTAGCGAGGTGACGGAAACGGGATCTTCGAGCGGTTCTTCTGGACTAGAGATGATCACGAGCTCTTCGGTCCACAAGGACTCGTACTGAGCTTTAGTGGTAAAGAGGGGTAGAGGAGTTAGGGCCAAATCCACGCGGTTGTTACGCACTAACTCGGCTAATTGCAAGGCTTCAATCTCGACCACTTCGATGCGGATTTCGGGAAAAGCTCGATGAAAAGGTCGGTAGATCTTAGGAAAGTGTTGGATCGAGACGGGGGTGAGGGGGCTCACTCCGAGGATTACTTTTCCGGTAATGGATTGTTGGGATTCTTGGATCCTTACCGGGATCCGTTTAACTTCTTGTAGGACTTTTTTAGCCTGCAACACGGTTTTTTGACCGTTATCGGTTAATGTTGCACCTCTCGGTCCCCGCACGAGAAGCGGTGAAGCAAGTTCGTCTTCCAATTGATGAATTTGATTCGTAACAGCGGGTTGAGTCACTCCAAAATATTCTGCACACGCCGAAATACTTCCCAATTCCGCAATCCCGATGAGAAATTCCAACTGGCGTAATGTCATGCATATCGCACTCCCATCACCTATAAGCAATTCTTATTCCTTAGTATATCAAAAATACTTAAGGCGTGCGTGGGCTCCTTGGGGCGCCGAACTCTCTTGATGCCGAGGGCATGCGGTTGGGAAACGACCCGTGAGCCTATGGAGCACTCATAAAAGATCCTAAATATAAGGCGGGGATTCTGATCCAATCCCTCGAATTGAGGCGGTAGGTCCCATATCCCAGTCACGGATGCCAGCGTGCCAAAGGAACGACGTCTTAAAGCTCGCGGATCGTGGTCTTGGGTCGTGCGGCTGCCGCCGGATGACCGCCTCCATTATTGATTCTTATAATCACCCATAATTGACAATCATTGAACTACTCCTGGGTCAAATATAGAATGAAGTTGAATAACGGCGTTCACTACACCGTGGATCTAGCCCCACCTTGTCTTTGAATAGCGGGTAGCAACCTGCAGATCGACATATTGTGACATTGGTTTAGGGCTTTACGGCAATACCATCAGGATAAGACGTGGGGATGGTGTGAATTGCGACAGCGATGGACAAAATCGAGGAGTGATAACTGTGAGTTTACCATTAGAAGGCATCAAGGTTCTTGACTTCACCGGTGTGCAGGCGGGTCCTGCTTGTACCCAACTCTTAGCTTGGTATGGGGCAGACGTGCTGAAAATTGAGCGCCCCGGAGTGGGTGACGTCACGCGTAATCAGTTGCGGGACATTCCTGACGCCGATGCTCTATATTTTACCATGCTTAATAGCAACAAAAGATCGCTGGAATTAAACACCAAGACACCCCAAGGTCAAGAAGTCTTAGAGAAACTCATTCGTGAGGCAGACGTTTTGGTAGAGAACTTCGCGCCTGGTGCGATGGACCGGATGGGCTTTAGTTGGGAGAGGATTCAAGAACTCAATCCCAGACTGATCTTCGGCTCGGTCAAGGGTTTTGGAGATAATTCCCGCTATGCAGACTTAAAGGTTTACGAGAACGTCGCGCAATGTGCAGGAGGTGCGGCATCAACGACGGGATTCTGGGACGGCCCTCCTACCATTAGTGGCGGTGCTTTGGGAGATAGCAATAGTGGGATGCATTTAGCGATTGGGATTTTGACTGCCTTGATTGATCGAGATAAGACCGGTAAGGGACAGAAGGTCAGTGTGGCCATGCAGGATGCCGTGTTGAATCTCTGCCGCGTCAAGCTTCGCGACCAACAACGGCTGGATCGTCTAGGGTATTTGGAAGAATACCCGCAATATCCCAATGGGACCTTTACGGATGTGGTGCCGCGTGAGGGCAATGCCGGTGGCGGTGGGCAACCGGGTTGGGTGTTGAAGTGTAAGGGGTGGGAAACCGATCCGGACGCATACATCTACTTTACTCTTCAGGAGCAGAACTGGGCCCGCACCTGTAAGGCAATTGGAAAGCCGGAATGGATTGACGATCCGGCCTACATGACGACCAGTGCGCGCCAGCCCCATATTTTTGATATCTTTGCGGAAATCGAAAAGTGGCTCGCGGACAAGACCAAGTACGAAGCGGTCGATATTCTCCGCAAGTTTGAAGTGCCTTGCGCGCCAGTGATGAACATGAAAGAAATTGAGGAAGACCCCGACTTGCGCGATAGTGGTAGTATTGTGGAAGTTGACCATAAGAAGCGTGGACGCTACCTTACGGTCGGTAGTCCGATCAAGTTTTCGGGATTTAAGCCGGAGATTGTCGGGTCACCCCTCTTGGGTGAGCACACCGACGAGGTGTTGTCTAGTCTTGGATACAGCGCGGAAGAAATCCGTGCCCTACATGACGCCAAGGTGGTTTAGTCTACGGAAGTCTCACAGGTCACCTTGTGAGACTTCGTTGATTTAAGCGATTAATCGGCTGTGGCCCATGGGGTTCTAGGGAAGGCAAGCGGTTACTTAACGTTGGGAGGGGTACGCATGGATTCGGCAGCAATGACCGACGGATTTCATCTTGTCATCGACGCGTTAAAATTAAACGGCATTGATACCATATATGGGGTGGCGGGTATTCCCATCACGGACCTGTTGCGTTTGGCACAACAAGAGGGCATTCGATACATTGGTTTTCGTCACGAACAAAGCGCCGCAAATGCCGCGGCGATTGCTGGTTATCTGACCAAGAAACCCGGTGTCTGCATGACGGTCTCGGGTCCAGGCTTTTTAAACGGCATGGTGGCTTTGGCCAACGCAACCACGAACTGCTTTCCCATGATTCTGATCAGTGGCTCTAGTGATCGGGCAATTATTGACCTCGAACAAGGTGATTATGAAGAACTAGACCAAATGAATGCCGCCAAAGCCTACGCGAAGGCTTCCTTTCGGGTTAATCGGCCGCAGGATATTGGAATTGGATTGGCCCGCGCGATTCATGCCGCCGTATCGGGGCGACCGGGAGGCGTGTACCTGGATCTGACGGCAGAGGTGCTTGGATCCACGCTCGATGTTGAAACTGCGAAGAAGTCTTTGATAAAGCCAGTGGATCCTGCACCGAGCCAAATCCCCTCTCAGGAGTCCGTCAAGCGGGCGGTTGAGTTATTGGCCAGCGCACAGCGACCCTTGATTATACTAGGGAAGGGCGCGGCCTATGCACAGGCGGACCAAGCAATCCGAACTTTTGTGGAATCCACGCGAATCCCGTTTCTTCCGATGTCGATGGCTAAGGGGTTGCTCCCCGATAGCCATCCGCAATCGGCGGCTGCGGCTCGTTCCTACGCCATTGGTCAGGCCGATGTGGTGGTCCTGGTGGGCGCCCGCTTGAACTGGCTATTATCTCATGGGAAGGGGCCTTTGTGGTCGGATGCAACGCAGTACGTGCAGATTGACATCGCGCCTACCGAGATCGACAGTAACCGCGCCATTGCAGCGCCGATCGTGGGGGACATCCAGTCCTCCGTGGAAGCACTCTTGGCTGAAATCAAGCCGAACCAGATACAACCCAGCCCCGAGTGGTTACAGGGCATCAGTGAGCGCAAAGACAAGAACGTGCGACGTATGGCGGAGCGCCTCAATGCAGACCCACAGCCCATGAACTTTTCGAGCGCGTTGCGCGTGGTGCGGGATGTGCTTTCAGACCGACCAGACATCTACGTGGTCAACGAAGGTGCCAATACACTAGACTTTGCCCGTAACATTATCGATATGAGTGAACCGAGAAAACGTCTAGACACCGGCACCTGGGGGATAATGGGCATCGGCATGGGCTACGCTGTAGGCGCTGCGGTACAGAGTGGTCAACCCGTAGTGGCCATTGAAGGCGACAGTGCCTTTGGCTTTAGCGGGATGGAAATTGAGACCATTTGCCGCTATCGACTACCGGTGGTGATCGTCGTGTTGAACAACGGGGGAATTTATCGAGGGGACCCGGTTGGCAGCTCACCATCTCCCACGGGATTTGTCCATGATGCCCGCTACGACAAACTAATCGAGGCATTTGGCGGCACCGGATACCATGTTGAAACGAGTGCCAGTCTTGAAAAAGCACTAAAAGAAGCCATCGAACGGGGGACACCCGCGTTAATCAATTGTGTGATCGATTCGTCCGCCGGTACTGAGAGTGGCCATATTCAAAGCCTCAATCCCAAGAGTGGGTTGAAAAAATAAGAGAACAGGGCATCCCGTCGAAGGATGCCGCATCATCCTTGGATTGTCTTTAAAGAAACCACACGGAGACCGGGGCTCGATTACGTCGCGGCTGAATGGCGCGGACGAAATCTTGCCTTCGCTCACGAACAGGAGTTGATGCCGATGGGTTTCGATGCCACGCGATTTTATGAGGTTTTGGTTCATACCATGTCAGATGCGGTGATTTATGCAGATGCTCGAGGAATGATTCAGTACTGGAACCGAGGGGCGGAGCGGATATTCGGGTTTGAAGCCTCAGAGGCGCTCGGCCAATCGCTCGATATTATTATTCCGGAAAACCTCCGCAAACGGCATTGGGAGGGCTACGATAAGACCATGGCCACCGGAGAAAGCCGCTATGAGGCGGGGGCACTTCTCGCGGTGCCAGCCATCCGCAAGGATGCGGCTCGGATTTCGGTGGAGTTTACCGTGGTACCCTTTCACGATGAGGATGGGAATATGGCGGGGATCGCGGCCGTGATGCGCGATGTCACCAAACAATTCGAAGAAATGCGCACACTGCGTAAGCAAGTCGCCCAAGGCATCGCTGCTCAAAACAAGTAGCCGAGGGGTTTAGGGGAAGGGAAAGGGGGAGAGGGAAATGGCCGTCGCGTATAGTAAGACTGCACGAACCCGCTTGGGCACACCGCTGGTTCGTGAAAAAGGACAATTGCGACCTGCAACCTGGGAAGAGGCACTGGCGCGGGCAGCGGATTTGTTCGGCGCGGTAAAGTCGCAGTACGGATCGAACGGGCTCGGGGTATTTAGTTGCTCGAAATCGACCAATGAGCTCAATTATTTAGCGTCAAAATTTTCTCGGGTCGTTTTTGGCACGCATAATATTGATTCTTGCAACCGTACCTGACACGCCCCTTCGGTCGTGGGTCTCACGACTGTGTTCGGGAGCGGGGCAAGCACGAGCAGTTATGAAGATTTTCATCATACGGCTTTTATTTTGTTGGTCGGATCTAATGCCGCAGAAGCGCATCCGATTATTTTTCACCACATAATGAAGGGTGTACACAATGGGGCCGAACTCGTCGTCGTCGATCCCCGTAAGACGCTGACCACTAAACGGGCTCATGAGCATCTTCAAATTCAAGTGGGATCCGACATCGCGTTATTGAATGCAATGGCTCACGTCATTATCCGGGACCGGCTATACCACGAGGAGTTTATCGACAGGGCGACAACGGGATTTGAGGTATTTTCTGAGAGTGTTAAGGACTGGACTCCAGAGCGCGCATCACGCCAGACAGGGATAGCGGCCGACCAGATTGAATCACTGGCACGACGCTATGCTAAGGCGCCGACCGCGATGATTGGATGGACGCTGGGGATTACGGAACATCATAACGCGGTGGACAATGTGCTGGCGCTGATCAATCTATCGTTGCTTGGTGGCAATGTGGGCAGAGTGGGGTCCGGCCTCAATCCCTTGCGCGGCCAAAATAACGTTCAAGGTGGCGGCGATATGGGGGCCTTGCCGGGACGCCTACCAGGCTTTCAAGATGTAACCGATCCTCTGGTGCGACGTAAGTTTGAAGCGGCTTGGGGGGTACCCATTAGTAGTGAACCGGGCTTGGACCAAACTCAGATGTTCGACGCGATGGGAAAAGGTCAGGTACGTGGTCTTTACGTAATCGGAGAAAACCCGATCCAATCGGAAGCCAACGCGGAGCATATGCGGCATTTATTCAAGAAATTGGACGCGTTAGTGGTGCAAGACATTTTTCTGACCGCGACTGGTGAGATGGCGGATGTTGTATTACCGGCTAGAGTTTCATTTGCAGAAAGCGAAGGCACTTATACTAATAGCGAACGCCGGGTGCAACGGGTGCGGGCGGCTCGCGTAGCACCCGGGGAAGCACAAGACGACTTGTGGGTCGTTGCCTCTCTGGCCAACAGAATGGGCTACCCGTGGCCGATTCTTTCAGCCGAAGAGGTCTTTGATGAGATGCGCCAACTCGCCCCGAATTTTCGCGGGATGACGTACGAAAGCTTAGAACAAGCCAAGGGTTTACAGTGGCCGGTACCCTTCGAAGGACATCCTGGAAGCCGGATGTTGCATACGCATTTATGGGATGCCCAGGTGACCAACAAAGCCCCATTTATCGCCGTAGATTGGTCCCCTCCATCGGAGATGCCGACGACGGAGTACCCATTACTGCTTACCACAGGTCGTCGCTTGGCCTTCTTTAACACCGGAGTTCAATCCAACGTCTACGACCATCCGCATAACAATGGGGAATGGATGGAAATTCACCAAAGTGATGCCCAGTCACTAGGGATAGAGGATGGCGAAATGGTGGCCGTGATTTCGCGGCGCGGGCAGGTTCGGGTGCCGATTCGTTTTTCCGACGCCGTAATGCCGGGGACAGTGTTCATGACGTTCCATTTTCCGGAACATGTGATGACTAATGACTTGACGATAGATGCCACCGATCCCAAGTCCGGTACGGCCGAGTTCAAGGCCGCAGCGGTGCGCATTGAGCGCTTGCGCCAAAATTAGTTCCCGGAATACCGAAGAATGACGAGAGAAGAGGTGGACGGATGGATAACCAAAACGGGACGATTTATGCCTCCGTAAGACTCCTCCTGCAAGACATGCCTCACGAACGAGGTCAACTACTGCCTGCGTTATGGAGGGTCGTAGAACATTATCGAGAAATCACCCCTGAGTTGATTGGGGCGGTATCTGAAGGCCTCAGTATCCCCTATGCTGAGGTCTATGGAGTTGCTTCTTTTTACTCCCTTTTAGATAATCCCGGGGGCAAGATGCCGATTTACGTATGCACGGATGTCATGTGTCTGTTGCAGGGTGCCGAGAAGCTGAAGCATGCCGCCGAGGAAGCAGCACAGGACGAGCCGGTGGCAGTGCGTGAATCGGCGTGCCTGGGACAATGCGACTACGCTCCTGCGGCGTGGAGTGGAAAGCGGGTATTGCGTCGGACGACAGCGCAAGAACTCGTGACGGCAGTAAAGGAGGCGGCACAGTGAATCAGGTGCGGCGATTACTGCCTGGCTTTCAAACGACATCTGCGCCGACCTCGGTTGAACGCCTTAAAGAACGCGGATTTGAGGCAGGGTTAAAAAAGGTCTTTAGCATGACCGGTGAGGATGTCATCAGTCACATCACCGCGAGTGGCCTCAAGGGCCGAGGAGGCGCGGCCTTTCCAACTGGACTCAAGTGGTCGAGTGTGTACAACGCGGCGGGGCCGACCAAGTACGTGGTCATGAATGCCGATGAAAGCGAACTCGGCACGTTTAAGGATCGGGTGTTGCTCGAGGAAGATCCCTTGGGCGCCTTATCTGGTGTGGTTATGGCGGCCCACGTTGTGGGGGCTAAAAAGGCGTATTGTTATATTCGTGGGGAGTATCGCGATGTCGAACGGCGAATGGCCGAAGCTCTTCAAATGTTGCGATCCGAGGGATGGGTTGGAACGGATGGGGTGGATATAGAGATCCGTCGCGGTGCTGGCGCCTACATCGCGGGTGAAGAGACCGCGTTGTTCAATAGCATCGAAGGAAAACGCCCAGAGCCTCGTGTGAAGCCACCATTTCCGACCATCAAAGGACTATGGGGATCCCCCACACTGATTCAAAACGTGGAGACCTTAGCCAACGTGGCTATTTTGTTCGCCCACGATACCGAATGGTTTAAACAGTACGGAACCAAAGACACGGTCGGAACCAAGCTCGTTGCCATTAGTGGGCATGTTCAGCGTCCGGGAGTATATGAGGTGCCGTTCGGGATGCCTTTGACAGATATTTTGGAAGCGCCGAACTTAGGAGGGGGTGTGGTCGGTAGCGGGCGACTGGGGGCAATATTGCTGGGCGGCGCGGCCGGAACCTTTCTTAGTCGGGAGGAAGTGGCCAGCGGTCGATTGGACTACGGTTCATTGGCAGCGATTGGGGCCAGCATTGGCTCAGGTGCCGTGATGGTGTTTGACGACACGGTAGATTTGAAATGGGTCACGGCGCGATTGGCCCGATTTTTCGCGGAAGAGTCGTGTGGGCAATGCGTGCCATGCCGTGTTGGTACGCAAAGAATTGTGGAACTCATTGAACAAGGTGGATTCAAGTCCCGAACCCAGGATTTACGGGAACTAGGGCTCGCAATGCGTGATGCTTCGATTTGTGGACTAGGGCAGACGGCACCGGTAGCATTGCTGTCCCTGTTAGATCGGCCTGGGTTGACGCAGCATGCATAATCAAGAAAGGGGAGCGAAAAAAACGTGGAAAACTCCGTAACCCTGACGATAGATGGACAGTCTGTCACGGTGGCTTCAGGAACTACCTTGCGGGCCGCTTGTGATGCTGTGCAGCATACGGTACCAACGCTTTGTTGGCATGAAAATTTGTCGCCCGCGAATGCTTGCCGTGCGTGCGTGGTGGAAGTCAAGGGAGCACGGACTCTCGTGGCGGCGTGCTCACGCATCGCTGAAGAAGGTATGGAAGTAAATACGGGTAGCGACCGGGTACTTAATGCGAGGAAAGTGATCGCCGAGCTGTTGTTGTCGACTTCGAATAGCGATTTGGCACCGGACTTGGTGGCCTTGGCTAAAACATCGGGAGCGGATGCCGAGCGATTTGCTGGCGGCGCGACGTGGGAGCAGCCGGTGCTCGTGGACAATAATCTTTACGTCCGTGACCTGTCTAAGTGCATCTTGTGTTACCGATGCGTAGAAGCCTGTGGAGACGATGCCCAGAATACGTTTGCTATAGCTGTGGCGGGCCGTGGATTTAACGCCCACATTGATCCCGGATTCGGGCGTGACTTGCCGGAATCCGACTGTGTCTATTGTGGCAATTGTGTTGCAGTGTGTCCGACCGGAGCCTTGATTGGCAAAAAAGAATGGGACTTGCGTCAAACTGGAATGTGGGACGAGAGTCGAATCACAGAGACGGAGACGATTTGTTCATACTGTGGCGTCGGATGCGAGCTAAATCTTCACGTCATGGATAATCAGATTATCAAAGTGACGTCTCCTATGGACCATCCCGTCACGCATGGGATGTTGTGTGTAAAAGGGCGTTACGGCTACGAATTTGCCCAAATTGGAGAGTAGGTATTGAGTAGAAGGCATGACCAGAGCACTTATCGACCTTTACCTGTGTCCACTGTGTGTGGAGATCGTTAATTGGGGAGAGTTCGGAGAGGCCGACAGATGGGACGGGGCCGATAGATGAGGAAATAGCGACCCCAGTCTTGCGTCGGTCATGCATGCCATACCGCCACGGTATGTTTGGTAAGGTTTAGCAGATTGGCGCCGAAGGTTCAGGCTGGCGGGTAATGGCACAGATCGGTCCGGTGTCAAATAACGAGTGATTGGGGGCAATCGGGATTTGGTGTCCGGATGGAGTGGGACACAGTAGCTTCATATGGCTGGCCCGTTGGCAAAACGGTTGCAACAAGGCGAGCAGCGCAGTGCCAGGGAGAT
>JAJYPK010000114.1 GCA_021795465.1 Bacillota bacterium | reverse complement strand
GAGACGAGAGACTGATATTTAAGATCGCTCGACGGCAGGGATGTCGATGATCGGGGTTATACGACTGAACACTTTCCACAACAATTGGGTCTGGTCTACGCGTCACATCCCCTCGCCCCTGACGGGTCTCGGGTTCGAACTCGTGCACCGCTTCCCTATGTATAAGGTTTTGATCATCACTGGCTCACTATATTTATATTTTACATATGCATGTGGCATCCCTAGACTGTCAGTTAAGCAAAGGATATTAAACACCTTAGACAAGATTGGGGAGGATCATGACATGGCTAATGATACCCAGAAAAGCCGTTGGGCCGCAGGGGTTACTCCCTATGCAGATATGGGGTATTGGCAACCCGATTATGAGCCAAAGGACACCGACATTTTGTGCGCCTTTCGGATCGTCCCGCAAGATGGGGTCGAGCCCATTGAAGCGGCCGCCGCCGTCGCCGGTGAATCGTCTACCGCCACCTGGACCGTGGTCTGGACCGACCGGCTTACAGCCCACGAACATTATCAGGCTAAGGCATATCAAGTGGTTCCGGTGCCCGGAACCGACCAATTCATTGCCCTAATTGCTTATGACATCGATCTTTTTGAGGAGGGTTCCATTGCTAACCTCACTTCATCCATCATTGGAAACGTCTTCGGCTTCAAAGCCTTAAAGAGCCTTAGATTGGAAGATATTCGGATCCCTTTACACTATGTCAAAACCTTTCAAGGCCCCGCTCACGGGATTGTCATGGAGCGGGAATATCTCGACAAATACGGCCGTCCGCTCTTGGGCGCCACTACCAAACCCAAGCTTGGTCTCTCGGCGCGCAACTACGGCCGTGTGGTCTTCGAAGCCTTAAGCGGTGGACTAGACTTCACCAAAGACGACGAAAACATCAACTCTCAACCTTTCATGCGCTGGCGCGACCGATTTCTATACGTCATGGAAGGCGTCACCAATGCCATGGCAGCCACCGGCGAGATTAAGGGGCATTACCTTAACGTCACTGCTGCCACCATGGAAGACATGTACGAGCGTGCTGAATTTGCCCAGGCGCTGGGAAGCGTCATTATCATGATTGACCTTACTGTGGGTTACACCGCCATTCAGTCGATGGCGCGCTGGGCCAGAAAAAACGGTGTCATCCTTCATTTACATCGAGCAGGTCATGGCACCTACACGCGCCAAAAAACACACGGTGTGTCGTTTCGCGTGATTGCCAAATGGATGCGGCTCGCCGGGGTGGATCACATTCATGCCGGCACCGTTGTAGGAAAACTCGAGGGTGATCCCCACATGATTCACGGCTACTACGATACCTTACGGGACTCCACCATTCCCGTGAATCCTTTGAATGGGATCTATTTTGAGCAAGATTGGGGCTCTATGCCCGCCACTATGCCTGTAGCATCGGGCGGGATTCATGCCGGTCAAATGCACCTCTTATTAGATCATCTAGGGGAAGATGTCATCCTCCAATTCGGGGGCGGTACCATCGGACACCCACAGGGCATCGCCGCTGGGGCGACCGCTAACAGGGTCGCCTTAGAAGCCATGGTCTTTGCTCGCAATCAAGGACGCGATTACGTCACGGAAGGCCCCGACATTCTAAACGACGCGGCTCGCTGGTCTCCCGCCCTCAGAGCCGCGTTGGAAACTTGGAAGGACGTAAGCTTTAATTTTGCATCCACGGATACCCCAGACGTAATGGTGACCCCATCCCTATAACGCATGAAAGGAGTCAACACCCATGAGCTTTCATCTAACTCAAGGAACGTTTTCCTACCTGCCGCCCTTAAGTGACGCGGAAATTAAGAGCCAAATTGAGTATGCGTTGAGCCAAGACTGGCCGCTCAGTGTCGAGTTCACTGACGATGCGCATCCACGAAACACCTACTGGACCATGTGGGGTCTTCCGATGTTCGACCAACATGATGCGGCTGCCATATTCTACGAAGTGGAGCAATGCAAGAAAGCCTATCCGGGTTACTACGTGCGAGTCAACGCCTATGACCGACGCCTCGGCCGCCAAACGATCGCGCTCTCGTTCATTGTCCAACGTCCCACGGAGGACCCTGGATTTCACGTCGTGCGACAAGAGGGTGAGAATCGACAGATCCGCTACACGTTGGAAAGCTATGCCACGAAACGACCGGAAGGGCAAAGATTTCAGGAGTGATCCAAAAACAGCCTCTTCATTGCTGTCGCCGGCGGTGACAAGTAGGCATCTGTTCGATGTACCACGTACCAGGCCCGTTGAATCGGAAATTCTTCCACATCCAGCACGATCAAGCGACCGGCGGTGAGCTCAAATTCCACGACGCGGTGCGACAACACCGCGATACCGAGCCCGTGCATCACCGCCTGCTTGATGGCGCTATTGCTCCCCAGTTCCATTCCCGGTTTCAAGGTCAGCCCATGGCCCACGAGTAATCGGTCAAGTGCTTGGCGAGTACCGGAACCCACTTCTCGCACCAGCAGAGAGGCCTCACTCATCTCCACCAAAGTTAACTTTCCTCGATGTTGCCACGGGTGGTCAGGGGGACCAACCACCACAAGTTGGTTCGCCAAAAATGGGCTCACAGTCCACGCTTCCATGGTATCCGGAATGTATCCCATAATCCCCAAGTCCGCATCGCGGTGTTGGAGATGTTCCATGACCTGAGTCCGGTTCACGACATTCAGTGAAATTTTCACGTCAGGAAATCTTCGGTGAAAAACAGCCAAATAAGGCGGGACTACGTACACGCCAGCCGTAGTGTCCGCAGACACCTTAAGCACTCCTCGCCGCCCGCTCTGTTCGGCCTCCATCACCTGCCGCGTTTCATCGAGAAGGGCGAAAATGCGATGCCCATAATCGCAGAAGGTTTGTCCCGCCTCGGTCAGCACAATGCGTCGGCCCACCCGACTGAAGAGCGGCACGCCAACAATCCGTTCTAAGGTCCTCACGTGCATGGACACCGCAGATTGGCTAATATGTAAGGATTCTCCCGCCCGCGAAAAACTCATATTATCGGCCACACTGAGAAACACGCGAAGGGGGTGCAAATTGTCCAAAAAACCCTCGTGCGCCACGCCTTAAATCCCTGCCCCGTCCTGCCACACGGGTGAGTCCGGAAGCACCACAGAATGGGCCATCACGTGAACCGGGTCGCGAGATGCCAGATGATATAAGGTGATGGTGGCCAAACTGGAACTCATCGAGAGTTCGAGGGCATCCCAGATTTCGGGTCGCACGCAGTCGCCACACACTTTAGATTCGCAATCGCAAAATGCCAATGGTCCCTGAAGTGCGGTAAAAATGTCCAACACGGTAATCTTAGTCGCCTCCCGGGCAAGGAGAAATCCCCCGTTGGTTCCTCGCATCGAACGTACCAATCCAGCGCGCCGAAGCGCCATCAGTAGTTGCTCCAAATACTTATCGGACAAATCGAGCTCACCCGTCATCTCGCTAATCGGGGTCGGTGTCTTCGATCCCTTTCGCGCCAGAATTGTCAGGGCCCGGAGACCGGTCTTAAATCCCGTCGATAGTTTAAACATGCTGTCCCGGCTCCTTTCGATATAATGCCGTACTGAGGTACCGCTCCCCGGAATCTGGTAGGACGACCACTACCGGACCGTCTGGTGCTTTGGTCTGCGCCAGGGCCTGCCGGGCCGCCACGAGTGCCGCACCACCAGAAATCCCACATAAAATGCCTTCGGTTGCCGCAAGAGATCGGGCCTCAGACATCGCGTCATCCTGCGAGACCGGCATCACCAGATCGATCACGGACTGGTTTAAAATGCTCGGAACAAAGCCGGGGCCAATCCCCTGGATCTTATGGGGACCTGGCTCCCCGCCCAATAATACCGAAGATTCTTTAGGCTCCACCCCAACTATCCGAATCAGGGGATTACGGGATTTCAAATACTCTCCGACGCCACTAATCGTGCCACCCGTACCAATGCCAGACACTACCATAGACACCTGGCCATCGGTATCTTCCCAAATTTCCGGACCCGTGGTGTCGCGGTGAATTTCCACATTAGCCAGATTGTCAAATTGTCGGAGGGTCACGGCCCCCGGCGTATCACGAACCACCTCTTCCGCCCTTTGGATGGCGCCGAGCATACCTAGCCGCCCTGGGGTTAATAGGAGCTCCGCACCAAATGCTTCGAAGAGAATCCGCCGCTCAAGCGACGCGGTATCCGGCATCGTTAAAATCACCCGATAGCCTCGATGGACAGCCACCATCGCCACCCCGATTCCGGTGTTGCCTGAGGTGGGTTCGACGATGGTGCTCCCTTTCCTAATCCGACCACGTTTTTCGGCATCCAGCACCAACGCCAATCCCAGTCGGTCTTTGACGCTCCCTCCGGGGTTAAACGACTCCAACTTCGCGCAACACAACACTCCGGTCTCATCGGACAGTTGCCGAAGACGCACGAGTGGCGTATGGCCAATCAATGCATCGATGCACTCAAACATTCGCATGACCCACACCGTCCCATTGTTTGCGACTATACCCTACAAACTTACTTGGGATTATTGTAGCACAGAATTTGGGGATACTCGAACCAGGAGGTGGACCGCATGGGTCGACGGAAAAAGCCCCTAGTAAATGGCGCGGAATCTGCGCTTGACGCTCTGCGCCGTGAAATCCAAACTCAGTCTCAGCCATCCCGCCCATCTTACAGCGATCGGTTTCGCGAACTAGCCCGTAAGGTGGCCGAAGACATAGAGAATCAAGACCAGACTCACT
Organism: Bacillota bacterium; assembly: GCA_021795465.1. Taxonomy (GTDB): domain Bacteria; phylum Bacillota; class Sulfobacillia; order Sulfobacillales; family Sulfobacillaceae; genus JAKADJ01. Next base: position 6,099 of record JAJYPK010000114.1, on the reverse strand, counting down.
AGGAAACCAGCCTCAGATGTTGTCTAGATCGTAATTTTTTAAGAGGCGTGACGCGATCACGATGCGCATCATTTCCGACGTGCCTTCGTAGATTTCAGTGACTTTAGCGTCACGGAGAAGCCTCTCGACTCCGTATTCGCGCATGTAGCCATAACCACCGAAGATTTGAATCGCATCGGCCGCATGCAATACGGCCTTCTCTGAGGCAAAGAGCTTTGCCATAGCGAAGAGCGGTCGTTGGGCAGGACCTTCTTCTCTTCGGCGGGCGGCCTCATAGGTCATCATCCGCGCCGCATGCAGATCGGTCGCCATGTCCGCCAATCTCCATTGAACCCCTTGGTAGTGTCCAATCGCGGCACCAAACTGTTCACGTTCTCGGGCATAGGTTAGCGAGCGTTCGAGCGCTGTGGACATAATTCCCACACTTTGCGCGGCAATTCCAATACGACCCCCATCCAATAAAAAGAGTGCGATGTCATACCCTTGGCCTTCGTCACCCAAACGCTGATCAACGGGAATCTTGACCCCATCAAGAATCAATTCCGAGGTCCTAGACGCCCGGATCCCCATCTTATCTTCGGGCATCCCAAAGGAAAGCCCTGGGGTGTCTTTCTCGACAATAAAAGCGGTGATCCCCTTAATCCCCAGTTCAGGATTTACCGTACCGAATACAATATAGGTGTCGGCTTCCCCGGCACTGGTGATAAAGATTTTTTGTCCATCGAGGACATAATGGTCGTTCACCAAGCGGGCCCGGGTCCGCAATGCCGCCGCGTTCGATCCGGCCTGAGTTTCAGTAAGGGCAAAAGCGCCGATCGCCGTGCCACGACATAACCCAGGCAGATAACGCGATTTCTGGGAATCCGTCCCGTATCGCCAGATGCCCTCGATATGTAACGAGTTATGCACTTCATAAATGACCGCCGTGGCAGGGTCTGCCGCGGCAATCGCTTCTACCACCAGAGTTTGCGCAAGATAACTGGCACCAGATCCACCCCAACGAGGCTCCACCACCATCCCAAGATAGCCCTGAGCCCCAAGCAATTCGATGTTTGCCCGAGGGAAGGCTTGGGTGCGATCAAATTCCGCCGAGGTCGTCGCGATGGTGCTTCTGACCAGGTCATGAATGGCATCGCGAATAGCATTTTCTTCATCGGTTAATAGACTCAGTCCCATTCCCTAGTCCTCCCGCCATTCTTGGCGCCAAAGTTCCTCGGCCACATGCTCGGCCTCTCGGGTCCCCGTGCCCACTTCAGCCACCCAATGGCTCCACTCCTGACCCGATCGAGCACGACCCACTAAGCGGTCTCCTATGTCAGCCATCGCTTGTTCAATTAAATGTTCCGTTTGTCCCCACCGAAATCTCTCCAAGAGGCCCTTGTCGGTAAGATGTTGCCAGTGGTTCTCTAACGCGTCTGCCAACTCCTTCATACCTCGCCCATCCTCCGCTACCGTCTTTAGAATCGGTGGCATCCAGGCTGGGTGCTCCGAAGCTAAGGCGAGCATACTCCGGATCGACCGCACGGTGTGATCCACTCCATCACGATCTGCCTTATTCACCACAAAGACTTGGCCAATTTCGAGGATGCCCGCCTTAATGGCCTGAATGTCGTCACCCATCCCCGGTGCCAACACCACCATGGTCGTATGCGCCAACTGCATGATCTCTACCTCAGACTGACCGGCGCCCACCGTCTCGACTAAGATTTTGTCAAAACCCGCCGCGTCTAACACTGTGAGGGCGCCAAAGGTGGCACGGGAAAGACCTCCTAAATGCCCTCGACTGGCAAAGCTCCGCATATAGACTCCAGCATCCATGACGGAGTCCTGCATCCGGATCCGGTCGCCCAGAATGGCGCCTCCAGAAAACGGACTCGAGGGATCCACGGCGAGAATTCCCACCCGAAGGCCCTGGCTACGGAGTTGCAACGTGAGCGCATTGACCAAGGTCGACTTCCCGACCCCGGGCGCCCCCGTAATACCGATGACCTGTGCGTTTCCAGCATGGGGGAACAGCTTTTGCGCCAGTTGCTTACCATCGTTGCGCCCTTGCTCAATCCAGGTGAGTCCACGCGCGATGGCTCGCTTTTGGCCTTTCAAAATACCCTGGGCTATATCATCCCAATCTTTCATACGACCTCAACTCGGCCCCGAATAAAAGCGACGATGTCATTGGTATCCGTGCCTGGCCCAAAGACCTTTGCGACTCCGAGGTTGATCATGGGGTCCACATCGTCTTCAGGGATGATGCCCCCGAGCAACACGAGGAGGTCATCCATATGGTTCTCTTTCACTAATTCCATGATGCGCGGCACCAAGGTCGGGTGGGCACCCGACAAAATTGACAGGGCTAACACATCGACGTCTTCCGACAACGCCGCGTCGACGACTTGCTCGGGCGTTTGATGAAGCCCCGTATATACAACCTCCATGCCGGCATCCCGTAACGCCCGCGCAATCACCTTGGCTCCCCGGTCATGCCCATCAAGTCCGGGTTTAGCAACCAATACACGAATCACCTTAATTTCCTCCTAGTCGTCGGATTACCGACCCATTGCTTTTCATATTATGCCACTATTTGATCGATGTTAAAGTATCTATCTATCCATCGCCAGTGTATCACGTCCGTGGCCTCTCCACGCGCCTCTAAGGGGTTTAGGGCGCATTGGGTAGAATGAGGGGACCACGAGGTCTCCTCATTTGCACACTTTCTATATTTTCGCGGTTATGCGCCCCGGGCTTCTTGAATCGACTGATTCGGACGTCTTTGGTTACTGGCCCGCGAGTAGACATAGCCCACAAAGATCAGGACCAATCCGACAATGTTGAAAATCGGGAAAATGGCCATCCCGATACCTTGCGACGCCATGGTGCCGGCCGAACTTGGGATCAAGGCTCCTAAGGCAATTAAGAGGTTATAGTAGCGGCGAGATTTCCACCATGACCATAAAGCCCCGATCACCACAATCGGCCCCCCCACAGCAGCCAGCAACAAGTACAACACGCGCGTGCTACCCACAATCGCATTTTTACCACTATTTAAAGCCTGCCAACTTCCATGAAGGATCGGTGGGTTAAGAAACGTGAACCCAATCAAAAGACACTCCACCAGGACAAAGTAGACCGCGTAACCCACGGCAGTTTTAGACTTTGGGAAAGCCAAGTAGGTGGTTCCAACCGACATGGCACCCACCAACCCTGCGGAACCGATCACGTAGAGTTGGTATTCAAACACACTATTCCAGTTGTTCCCAACCGTTAGTGCCTCCATCGCAAATGCCACGACGTAAAGAACGAACGATATCGTCCACCACAGATAGAACGGCGCCTTCTTGTCACGGTACCGCGTGCCCAGATTGCCTGCGAATATAAGAGCCAGAATGGCCGCTGCCCAGAATAACATCTCTGCCATTGAAGATCCCTTCCTTCTTTACTTTACTTAGTGGTATCAGCAGTGACCATATTTCCTAGTCAAATATGGACATCCGCCATGTGCCTGACCTTTGTCTCCCTCTGGCGAGGGGAGAGTCCTTGAGAATGGGGACTCTTGTCGGCGTGTGCATCGCTCCCACTGCGGTCACCCGTTTCTCAGGAGGCGAAGCTCAGAACATCCCGTACCACACGGGCACTCCAGTCAAGCGTCTCCCCAAGGGGTTAGCTCAACCCGAGACCTCTGTGGTTATACGGCGTGTGCCGTCAGAGGCTTTGGTTCATCTCCCGCATGCTTGCGGGGATACGTAAAAGTTTTCGTCCATTTTTTGTACAAGTTCATCATCCCGACGAAATCTGCATCCGCGTGGTAAGCGTGATCCGGATTCTGGCAGACGAAATGATGCCCTTGGCGCGAACCCAACGTGGCGCACTGTGGACACATTTGCGAAGTCCAGGCGGGATTGCGTTCGACGGTTAAAATCCCTTCACGAAAAGCCAGATCCCGCACCCAGCGCAGGATTTTGCCGCGCAACCAGTACGCCCGCTTGTGATTCTTGCGCCTGGCCCGGCTCATTTTTTCTTTGGGCTGGTGATAGCGCCGCAGATACTCGAAGACAATGACGGGAGCCTGGTGCGCTTGTGCAAAACGGACGATGCGCACGGCAACCTGCCGTGCTGCATTCTCGTCAAGATTTTGCACTTTCTGCCAGAGATCCCCATTATCTAGGACATCTTTTTGTAGGCGCCCACTCTGCTGCCGTTTGTGAAAAATCGTCGTGAGGATCCGGTGGCGGTGATGATTTAAGGACCCACCCGCAATAAACTGCGTCGCGGCCAACTTGCCCCAATGAAAGGCCCCGATGACGGCCAAACGGTTGACCCCCAGATCCACGGTGACGACCGTCATGCCGGGGTCAATCGCTCGCTGGACTTCCGCTTTCTGCGGGGTATCTACCCATTTTTCCAAGGGGATATGCAGGCTGAACCGTTGATGACCGGGATACCGATGGTCCGGGCGGCTGTACAGGGTGAAGGATTGCGCACACCAAGTCTGCGGGCGGAGGGCTTCTTTGTCTGCCGCCTCCCAGTGTTTTCGGTCCCCTTTCATGGCCCGCAAAGAGGTAGCGGCCTCGCGAATGCGCGCCTGCTCACGCTGGGAGGCGGCCAATTCTGGCCGCACTTTCTCATAGAGCGTGACGGGCAAGGGCACGGATTCCCAACGCTGGTTGTGCCACAACGTCACGGCAATAAAGGTATGGCGCGCGGCTTGTTGCGCGAGGAGATCGAAGTCGGGATACGCGACCAGATTAGCGTAAAAGGTCAACGGTTCATGAGGAGCCCCTAACTGCGGACACTGGCCCGGCTGCTTTTGTGATTCCCACCGTGTGACCAAAGCGTTCCACGCTTTGACCTTGCCACTCGCATGATTGATGGCGGCCCGCCGTAAACTCACGGGCATCGCACGAGCGCTGGGGAGCACCTCCCGGAGAGGTTGCAACGGATCAGGATGGGCGAGCGTGTCTAAAGTCTGTTGCTCGGCAAAGGTCAGCAATTCTTGCGCGGTCCAGGGCCGTTCGCTAGGCGTGCCATCCTTCTTGTGATACGGCTTCCGTGCATCAAAGACGCCCCGATGGGCCACAAAAAAATCGAGGTAAAACGCAATGGTTTGATTATATAACGCTTGCGTGTCCACAATCGCTTGACGCTTGCCGGGATTGACCTCTTTATGGATGCCCAGGGTGATCGTCTTGATGACAAGGGCCACTATTCCCACCTTCTTTCATGGTCTCCATCAGTTTTTGAGTTTGATGCCGGAACTCGTGCGACCGTGCCCCGTAGAGCCGCGCAGAGAAAACGGTGACAATGGTCAGCAGATCGCGGACGAGTTCTTCCTGGGAAGATTTTGGCTCGGTTTTCTGAGTCACTTCAATCGTCACATCGTAACTCGCTAAATACCGCACGAGATAACGATAACCGAAGCGTGCCAATCGATCCGGGTACTCGATTAAGACCCGGTGGATTTGTCGTTGCTCGGCCAAAGTCAACAACTGTGCCAGTTGTTTGCGTTTCTCGTTGATCCCCGAAGCCTGCTCTTGAAAAACACGGGTGACTGCATATCCTTGCTGTTGCGCATAGTTTTGAAGTCTCTGAACTTGGCGGTCCAGATTCCCGTCAGCTTTTTGTTTGGCCGAGGAAACCCGCGCATACAGCACCACCCGATTTGAGAGGGGCTGTCCCACAATGCGTTGAATTTCCCGCAGACTATAGAGCCGCCGATTTGTGGGAGAACGCACTTCATCAATTTTCCCAGCTTTCTGCCAGCGCCGGATTGTTTGCGTCGTCACTCCCAATAATCGCGCAGCCTTTCCGATTGACATAAACTCTTCTTTATCCATGGAAATATTATACCATCAAAGATGATGTTTGATAACTATCTGCTTACCTCCTCCCCCTTCCTCATTAAACACCCCAAGTCAGCATTCAGCATACACTGAAAAAAATCCTATGACATCACATTAACACAGAGGAGCCTGATAACCGTGATTCGTTCCGGCGACTACATCCTTTTAGAAGATCCCGCTACCGTTTGCCAGGTGATCAAAGTGCATGGTGATGCCGTCTACATTGAGGAAATTATGAGTCGCCGTCGCCTCATAATGAGTTATG
>JAJYPK010000113.1 GCA_021795465.1 Bacillota bacterium | reverse complement strand
TTCGCACAGCGCTAATAGCTCACCATAATCCTGACCCCGCACCAGACCCGGACCCTCGGATTTCTCTTGGGCATCACGGCCAAAGCACCCTTGACAGTACCCATGAGTGTGGGAATCATAAGCCTTCGGGCCGTTCGTGCGCATCCCCATTTTCGCACCATGCCGGAGAGTGGAGGAAAGGTCTTGATCCACCTCACCGTGAGTCTCTCGGCGACTCTGGATGGCGTACCGCCAAACGTGACGATTACGACGCCACTCCTGCATGAACTCGAAGACAAAGCTGACACCCTCCTATCGCACCGCATGCTCAAAATCTTATTGATGTTGCAAAAGAAGGACTCGAATCCCTTGGGATTTGGTCGCAGCTACGTGTGGTTTCACCAAGACTTCACCACCTGGCCGACGCTTTATCGTCAGGCAACAATTGCAGTCACTGCACGCATCCATGTGCATCAGTTAGGAGACCTCCAGTAATGAGTACCAATCCGATGCCCACTACCCAAAACATCTCAGCAGGGCAATTCGCCTTACTGGTCTTGGCGTCCTACTTAGGATTTGGCATCTTTCAATTTCCGTTGGAATTGGTCCGAGATGGAGGCCCCGATGCCTTTTATGCTCTGGTCTTAGAAATTTTGGCGGCACTCGGCGGCCTCTGGCTCACCTTTCGCGCCAATCGCGTGCAACCTGGGGAAACCATGACCGGATTCGCGACCCTAGTGTTACACCCTATTGTTCGGTGGCCGATTACGATCCTCACCGTCGGTATCCACGTCGCATTGGGAGCCACCTTGATCGGTAATTTTGGCTTTGTCATGACCGCCTTCTTTCTCCCCGACACCCCCGACTGGGTCGTGCGTCTGACGCTTGTCGGCGCCTGTCTTTATATGGCCTGGTTTGATACCCCGACCCTCGCGCGCACGGTACAAATCCTCTTGCCCTTCACGGTACTTCTGACCCTATTGCTAGGCCTCTTGCTGGTGCCGAAAATGACGAGCGGGTACGCCATCATTCCCTCGGCCTCGATTCATGTCCTTCCCATCCTCTCTGCTGCCTATCGGAGTTTTTACATTTTCTTAGGCTTTGAGGTGAGTGTGACGCTTTATCCGTATTTACGCTCACCAGAGCGTGCCCGCGGGGAAAAGTACGCCTTATGGGCCATGGGGTTTACGGGTATTTGGTTTATCATTGGGTATGCCCTAGTGCTCGGAGTCGAAGGGCCATATTTCTTAGTCCATCTCTTGTGGCCCCCGGTTTCGGCCATGCGGCTCATTAACGTAACCGGCTTTATCATCAATAAACTCGGGCTCTTAGTGATAGTAATGTGGGGGATCTTCACGCTCTTGTTTGTGGCTATCCGGCTCTGGTGTCTCGGGCATGATGTGATGCCGATCTTTCATCAAACCAGCATCAAGGCTTATCGCCTCATGTTGTTGGGAAGTGGCGTCATTGTCTATATCGGATCTTCCCTCTTTCCAACCGTTCATGCCCTGGTGCGGTGGTTTGCCGCCTACTTATTGCCCACGACTGTCGTTTATATCTATGGAGTCCCCCTAATCGTCCTGCTCGGCGCATGGATAACCAAGCGCAAGCAGCGACATAAGAAGACGACCTCAGGCGATGCTGAGGCGTCGCCGCAGTAAGGTTCACTGTAAGGATTTCTTGCGCGACCCAACACTAAGTTCAGGTGCTGGATTCCACCTGAACAAAGTGGCACCCACGCGTATACCCCAGGCACACCAATCCATGTTTTTCCAAAATCCGACGACTCATCGGACTCGCATCGACGGTTAAGTAGCGTCGCCCCGTCGCCCTCGCTTTCTCTCGGCGGGCATGAACGAGTGCCGTATAACACCCCCGATCCCGATACCCCGGCAACGTAGACCCACCCCAGAGACTGGCAAATTCCGAATGCAGCTCCAGATACATCCACGCGGCGCTTACGAGGAGATTCCCATCATAGACCCCATAGAGACACAAAGACTCAGACCAGGTCTTCTTATCGTTGCAGAGTTCGTTCTCGAGATCGACAAATGACCTCCCCCAAACCTCTGCTTCCAATTGCATGATGGCATGGATCCCAGATTCCGTGGTAATTTCCCGAACCTCCAGAGGTTCGATATTCTGCGCCCCTTTCGGCATCACCCCATGGCATTCGCCAACCATCAGAGCCAGAGGCTCATCCACATGGAATCCAACCCGTTCTAGACGCTCGCTCAAGTTCTCGGGATAATCGTAATCGTACACTTTCCATTCAAAGGCTTGGCCAATTCCTCTGAAGTACTCGACTTCACGTTGGATGACGTCGTCCACCTTCACATCCGCCAAGTTCGACCACAACACAAAGCCCTTTTTCCCATCGCGTGATAGGTATCGAACGACTTCAGGGGTTTCTTCCCGTCGATACTTAGGCCTTTGATACCCAAACCGAAGACTTTGGTCATAGCACTGTCTCCACTGTGTTCTGATCATCTAATGCTCCCCCTCTCTGACCAACCCTTAGATGACAAAAGTTTCACGGGTGGTTGGGTACTGAAACCGTTCGAGTGCGAACGGAGTGAGATCGACAAAAGGCGTTTCGCCCGTGATCAGTTCCGCCACCACGCGTCCCGCCGCAGGAGAATGCATGAAACCATGTCCACTAAATCCCACGGCATAATAGAATCCGGGCAGCGATTTGGCCTCGCCAATTATCGCCGTATCATCCGGAGATACTTCGTACAGTCCGGCCCACCCTCGCATGATGGAGGCCTGCTCCAAGGCCGGAACCCACGAGAGCACCGTGCCCACCAATTTCTCCAGCGATTCCTGGTCTGTCTCGACACACTCGCTCGACGATTCACTGGGGTCTGACATCCCCATCAAGATGGACCGACCTTCTCGCCGAATATAGGAGGTATGTTCGAGTTCCAGGGTCATCGGCATCTCGGTGGGCAACGCGGTCATGGCGCTGGTCACATACACGCTACGGCGGTATGGCTCGACAGGCAGTGCGATACCCGCTAATGCGCCCACGTAGCGCGCCTGAGGACCGGCTGCATTGACCACCACGGGCGCCTTGACAACGGTCCCATCCTGGAGGACGACCCCGGTCACCTGGCCGTCGGATTGGGTAATGGCGGTGACTTCTGCATGGAGCCGGATCTGGACGCCCAACTCCCTGGCACGCCGTGCCCAGCCATAGGCTACGGCCCCGGGATCGGCCACGCCATCTTGTCCACAAAAAGTGGCTCCCACCACTTCGGGCATGTGGATGTACCCATACCTCCGACGAAGATCATCCGGCGTCAAGATTTCGACGGGGACCCCTAACGATCTTTGCATGGACGCCAATTCCACCATGGTGTTCCACCGTTGCTGATCGCGGGTGAGGAACACATAGCCACAGGGATTCAAAGACGCCGAAATCCCGAACTGCGCTTCGAAGTCCCGAAACATTTTAAACCCATACTGAGAAAATCGGACGCTGCTGGGATGAAAAAATTCGTGGCGGACGCCACCGGCACTCCGGGCTGACGAACCACGTGCCCACATCGCATCACGTTCCAACACGGCAATACGCGGCACGCCTTTTTCTGCCAAATGATAGGCGACGGATAAGCCAACCAGACCTCCCCCAATGATAATCACGTCTCGTGTGTCTGCCATGACGCCAACTCCCTTTCACAGGATTCGGAATGGATACTTAGATAATCATGCCTACCGTGGCATCTGGTGCATGAGACATTCTGCACAAATTACATCAAACAGCATGGTTCCGACACTTTTCATAATGGTGACACCTTCTTGAGCGCCATCACGGTCCGCTCCGGACAAGGGTCGAATTTCTTCCAAATTAATGAGACCACCGGTGGCTGGAATGAGATAGTCTCCCGCTTCGGCGAGGCACGCGGGCACCGAGTCCGCGTACAGACGCGCGCCCGTTACCACATCGGAGGCCAATTCTCGGGTCGTCGGCTGATAAGCTCCCATGGCGTTAACAAGAACGGTCTGCGGCAATAGGTCTTTTGTGAGCAGGGGAAGCGGCGACGAAGTCACCGTCGTGATTACGTCGGCGTCCTTGACCGCATCGTAAATACGGTCGTGCACCCGCACCGCAATGTCTTGGAATTGCGGGAGGACCCGGAGTCGTTGGGCCAACTGTTCGGCCGACGCGGCGCGACGAGACCAGATCCGGAGTTCCTCAACCCCGGGTAGGTGACTTAGAGCCTTCGCGTGGTAATAGGCTTCGAGTCCCGATCCGATCACCGCCTGCCTCGCTACCGACGACGCTAACCACGCCGTAGAGACCGCTGCGATGGCCGCCGTGCGAATCCCTGTAAAAGCCGCTCCATCAACCACGGTCACAGCATCCCCGACGGCGTCGTATATCGTGACACTGCCGTTAACCGTAGGCTTGGGAGAAGACAGTGCTCTGTTACCTGGCCGCACATACAACACTTTCACTACCGACCAGGATCCGTCTACCGTTCCCGCGGCCATGAGGATCACAGACCCGTCTCGGTCAGGTTGCACGACACGAATCGGGGGTCCCCCAAGCGGTCGGTCCAGGTTTTGTGCCAGATAATGCCGCACAATGCCGTCCGGCATTAGCCGCTCGAGCGCTTCCGCTCCGATCCAGTGGGGGTGAGGCATTATGGCATCCTTCTTTCCTGTGTTTGAGATCATCCGGCAATCTAAGTGAGACAAACCGCCGGGCCTTCTTCATCCCATGTCCCGTTCCCGAGGCGAATGTGCTCGATCACCATGACTGGGGATTGGACCAGTGGGGACCAGACGACCACGTGGCCTAATCCCCAGAAATTGATGAAATCTCGTTATTTGCACTCGGTCGTAGTCACAGCAACATTCTTGGCTTTCACCTCATCGTTATGGTCCATTTTGCCATATGACATGGTGCCTACAAATATTTTACTCAATATGCAGACAGAAATCGCAGAGACATGATGCAGGAACCAGGGATCCACCCCAAATTATGACGTGAAACATTCCATACTGGTTTTGCCGGAATTCTCGTAGGGTTACTTATGCACAGCTAAAAGCTGGCTGTACAACAAACAACAATGCCCTATTGTGTGGTCCTTGATCGGGTGCTGATCTCTCTTAGAATACTGACGCCATTTAAACGGTTGACGCATGGGCCACCTTCGCTCTCCATGATCCGTTCGCAAGGACTTTCATCTACGGCGAGCGCCTTACCTACGAGGAGCCATCCTGCACGGTGGTCAGAATTTGCACGTCGTCGCAGCGAGCATCGCACTAGCCAATCCGGGCGAACAGAAATCAGTCCAACCGCCGGATGTCCCAGGTAACGGGTAGTGAACTCTCTCTTTCCTTTGGTTGGGCTTGTTCAGCCAAGGGAACGTGCTATGATTGCCCCAGGAAGTTGGTGATGGCATGTATGGGTTTGACACCATGAACGAAGAAGTCGCCATAATCATCGAGCAATATGCTGACCATGCGCAGGCCCGTTTACCAGGTATTGAACCCAAATGGCAGGCTCCAACACCCGATTCGGCTGTCAAGCAATTGATGGATTGGCTACACAACCAGCCAGCCGTCACCGCACCGGTAGCCGTATCCCTGCTCCAGGTTCCGCGTAACACATTCGATTTACGTCCCCCAACGGTGGCGTACGCCCCAGAAGGCGTCGTGGCGCTGTTTTCTGGGAACCTGGATCCGGTCGAGCCCCCACCGCCGGAGGCCATCTGGCTGAAACCCGATGAGCATGTTCCTGACGATGTTCCCGATGGCAGCGTATTCGTGATTCCCCGCGGCACGCCCCCATTTCACACCGACGGTGTCGTCATTCGTAGCCATTCTGGGGGGCATCGGCTCCTACATTTCACGGGGGGTGGAGGAGTGCTATTATCCCCGTTCGGACACACTGTCGTGCGGATTCACCAACGCAGAGAGACGACCATCACGCCATCGCTCGAGGTTACCCACCCTAAGAGATCGGACGATCGGATCGCCGTCATCATTGAACAAGGCCGGGATCACGCCGAAGCCTATTTGCCCGGAATGGGTCCAGCGTGGCATACCACCGACGTGACCCCCGACCAAGCGTTGGAATATCTCTTGCAACTGATCCATCGTCATCAACCCACCATTCCCAGTTCGACGGCTCCCGTTGCGGTCTCGCTCGTGACGGTGCATCCGGACACAGCCAATCTCCATCCCGCCACGGTAGAGCGAGCACCATCCGGGGTGATGGTCTTGTTTTTGGGGCGTCTGTTGCCGAGCGAGGAAGTCCCCATGGACGCCCATCATCTGCGACCGGGTGACCCAATTCCAGATGACGCGCCACGCGGTCGCCAGTTCCTGGTTCCGCCGCTCACGGAGGGACTTGACGATGAGGGCAACTGTCCTTCGAATGCGGTCATTCTCCGCTCCCAGCCCGGACAAGGTCATCGTCTTTTGCACCACGCGGGACCAGTGGTTTTGAAGTATCCAGAACGCCTGGTCCGCATTGAACATGGGCCCTGGGGAGAGCCCCGGCACGCCGAGTGCCGGGTAAAATAGGGCCTCCAGCAAGTTTAGCAAACGACCAAATCGTGGCATCCGTTCTGCCCGGATCGTACCAAAATCACCCCGCCCATGGATTAAGGCGAGACCTCTTTCTGGCTCAACTCCGCATCGTAACGTACTTCCTCAAGAAATCGCTCCACCTTCTGTTGTACGGACAGGTGATAGTGAATATCCACCAGCGTAAAACCCTAAAAGGGACCCCGTTTAGCGACACAAGCGTTCTCTAGGAATGACAAGGATTTTGTGGGAATTTCAAGATCTTAACGCGAGAGCGCACCCACCAAACCCGTCCGGTCGAAATCGTGGCGATGTTACGTCGTCATTACGGGTCTTCCAAGTGCAGCGTTAGTGGCGAGAATGTTAAAATCCAAGAAACCCAGACCCTGGTTCCGCATCAAACCAGCCCACTCCAACTTCCCTAATTCCTCGTCCCGCACCAAGCGAAATAATCCGCCACAGGGAGCCCGGAGACCAGACCAATTGACCGCTGTCTGCGGCGGCCTGGACCCAGGGGAACACCGCTTTCACCACGATCGAAACCTCCGGTTTCGTAACCACTCGTCGCACGGCATCCCCGAGTCCCTTCAGTAAGGATACGGCCCACCGTTATGCCACGACCAAGATGATCGCCACCCTTACCCACACTATCGGTCTATTCGAAACCGTTGGCTCTAAACTAGGTCTCGCGCCGATGGTGAACCATCCAGAGTCCTACCATCGCCGCCAGAAGTGTTGTCATGCCATAGGCCCAACTGGTGCGAACCCCCGCTTGTACTCCATGTCGGACCTGCGCCCCATGGACCAAGAACGCTCCCACAGCGGCGGCATCAATGGCTGTCCCTAGATTAATCGCCATCCGCTGAAGAGCGCCCGAGACCCCCTGCGCATCCCTCCCCGCCACGTCCAGAATGGCTGTCAGATTGGCGGGAAAGAAAGCGGCCGCCCCGAGCCCGTATGATCCGAGGCAGAGGACGAGGAGGATAGGTGACCGATTCCCGCCGGTGATGGCCAGGACGGCGAACGCCCCCGCCATGAGACCCAGTCCTCCGAGCATAACGCGTCCGGCACTCTGCCGGTCGAGCAAGCGGCTCGCGGGGCGTGAGAACACCACGAGCATCAACGGAGCCGACAGGTTAATGAGACCGATTTGCCATGGTGCCCAATGTCCCCACCGGTACAACATATAGGGAGGCACCATGAAGCCAAGTGCCGTTGCCCCCCCGACGATCACGATCGCGCCCACAGCCGCCCAAAACATCCAGGATGACCACAAACCTCGGGGGATCAGGGGAGTCTGGGCTCGACGTTCCCACCACAGGGTCCCTACCGCTGCCACCATTGCGGTGGCAATCCACAGCGCTCTCATGGATCCCGGTCGGGTCAGTGCCAGCAATCCGGTGCAGATGGTGAGCATGAGCAATCCGTTCCCTGTCACACTCGTTGCCGGTACCTCCCCTGTCCGTAGGGGTGGAGGGATCTTCCGTCGTGCCAAGACCACAATTAAGGGGATACTGACCGGAAGATTGATCCAAAATAGTCCGCGCCACGAAGTCCAGGTGAGTAAGAACCCCCCGAGCGCGGGACCCATCACCGGTCCGAGCCCTTGGAATAGGGCGAGCGTGCCCGTCGCTAACTTGCGGTGCGCGGGCGTTAGACCTACCGTGGCCAAAGCAATGGCGGTGCCTTGAATCATCGCGCTAGCCAGACCTTGTAGAGTTCGGGCGACAATGAGCCACTCGAGCGTGGGAGCCGCCCCACATAAGCCAGATGTCACGGTAAAGCCGATCAGGCCCCACCAAAAGATCCGCTGCGGCCCAATCCGGTCAGCGAGTCGCCCCCAAAACAACACGGTGCCGGCTAGGGTCACGGTGTAGGCAACGACCGTCCAAGCGATGGTGACGGCGGTCGTGTGCCAAGCGATTTGCAACGTGGGTAAGGCGATGTTAATAATCCCGGTGTCCAAGGTCGCCAAAAAAAGTCCGAGGCCGGCCATCCAGACGATGCGTTGAGAGTGTGTGGTCATGCTATGATCATAGACGCTGATTATTTTGAGCACCATCGAAATGACCGGATAAGGAAGGAATACCCGATCGATTCCCACGACACGATGACTCAGACCGGCGAGTTACTAGGGGAGTGTCGCCGTTTACGTATGCTCACGGCCCTGATGGATGGACAGTCTTGGCCAGCCGGTGACCTCGCCCGCCACGCTGGGATTCAACCCGCGACGGCGAGCTACCACTTAGAGCATTTTACTCGCGGGAGGCCTGCTCCTAGTGATTCCTCAGGGGTGCCACCGATACTACCGTTTGGTGCCACCCGCAGTCGCAGAACTGCTCGAACACCTGGCGGCCGTCTCGGCGCCAGCCCCAGTACGCTCGTTGCGGGGTTCGACTCGACGCGACGCCCTCCGTTATGGACGCACATGCTATACGCACCTCGCGGGCCGACTGGGCGTGGCCTGGTGTCCAAAATTTTTCACCCATGGTATCGATCCACTCCAAAAACGGTGCTGCGTGGGTCGACACCGGGAAGGCCATGGAACAACCTGGAGTGGTGCACGTGAGCAACACCGTTTTAGGCAATTCCCGCCTTGATATGATGCCCAGAAACTCCTCACCACCGGGATCAAGAGTCCAGGTGTCAGGACGGGATCATGCAATTATGGGGTATAGTCGCATGGTAGAAAAATGTCCGACGCCATCAGTGCAATTCGGACACGGAGTCGTATGAATCGGCCGCGTTCCCGGCCGTCAGACCAGGGTTTCCCTCACCTGTCATTGTTATGTCGGTTGGAGTCTCCACCGCTGGCTCCAGTTCGTGCGCATGAGAACCAATTCCTCTCAAGCAATTTCCCAATCCACGTCCGACGGGATTGGGGGCTGACGGTGTGTTGCTCTGTCCACCAGTTCCAAAGCGTTACCGCCGCGAGCTGGACCCCCACCAGTGCCTCGATAATAGCGGGGTCATGACCAAAACAATGTTGGAGTTGCCATGTCGCTTTACCTTGGCGGAAGATGCACTCTTTCAAGTCCCGGCGATGATGTATCGTGTCATAGATGGTCAGGGTTGACACCGAGTCTCCCAACGTTGTTAAGAGCCAGCCCTTTTGGGTCGTGATAACCCATGCGTCCCGGTGCCGACGGCCACATCGGCACCGCTTTACCGTTCGTTCCCACGAGGAGATGCTCGACGCAACCTCATCCCAAATTGACGAAATCCCACAGCTTCACTTGATCGCGTTCTGACCCGGGAATCCGAACGGGGTCGGTGATTCAGGTCTTTGGGTATCGCTCTGGATGGTCAGCCGTTGGCTATCCTTGAGGCGGATGACCACATTCCAGACGTGCTTCAGCACGGTCTCCACAAAGACACGTGATGCATACAAGGCATCGGCCACGATGACATCGATTTGCTGATGGTACTGCCGATAGAGGACATCCAACAGGCGGTATGCACCCGTTTGCTCGCCTTCCTGTTTGGCATCGCCATCCCTCGGAGGCATTGTTGACCCTGGACTGGACGGATGCCGAAGATGTTGTGCATCAGATCCTGAGTCTAAATTGGAGCGCCCATGGGCGGGTGTTGCCGATTGCGTGGGAAACGGTCCGGAAGGATCAATTGGCTAATCGGATGCGCGACATTTAGCAAGAGCTCTGTCAACGCCTTGCGCCCGCCATTCCTCCAACGTGTCGTCCCCTTTTAGTCGCTGATCGAGGATTTGTCGCCCCGTCACTATTTCGCGCGCTGGACGATTCTGTCTCCGTGAAAGCGGAGGGCGCGTGATGCCCGCTCTATACGCAGGCGCTTTCGCGCCCGGCTCCAGGTGATTTTCCGTCCGTGGACTACGACCGCCGGACTTGATCGCCTTACCACGCGCCGCGTGGATTGAATTTGCCGTATCAGTTCCGTCCTTAGGATGGGATGAAGGCCCGAGGTCACCGAAGACCCCGCGGCGGATAGATTTTTTGAACCGATGTGCTTGCGCCAGCGCCTAAGCATGCCGGTTTGACGTTCTGTGGGAAAAAAGCAGGGAACCCTCGGTCAAGGCCTGCACGTTGGGGGTCAAGCCGGGCTATTCAGGGGATTATCAGCTAAATATGGCAAAAACCAGGAAGCAGTCAGGGCCCGTCTCTTTTCGTATATGGTGGCGCTCGTATTCTTAATCCTATTGTCTTCGCTGGAGCCTCCCCAAGCGTTCTCAGGCGGCCTGGATTGCCATGCCCTTACGACGAAAACGGCAATGGGCCTAAGGGATTGCTGTCGTTGGGGATGCATTGTCGGGTATAATAATGATGTCAACCACAGAGAAAAGGGAGAGTTAGAGTGGGCGAGTTACTCAGTCCTAAGGTGGATTTTGTCTTTAAGCGCATCTTTGGGGCCGAAGAAAATCAGGACGTGCTGATCAGTTTCCTCAATGCGGTATTTGAAGATGCCGGGCAACCGTTGATTGTGAGCGTTGAAATCCTTAACCCGTTCCTCGACAAAGACGCGTTGTCGGATAAGATGTCGGTTTTGG
>JAJYPK010000112.1 GCA_021795465.1 Bacillota bacterium | reverse complement strand
GCCGCCACGATAAAAATTATGCGGACCCGGTGGGGGTCCACCCGTCGCATCCACCCGTTGCAAGTCAGCGAGGAATTGAGCGAGGCTCACGGCAAATGCTGGCAGGTCGGGGATGTCGGCGGCCTTCGCGGTTTTTCCCTCAATCCAGCGATAGATGGACCATGGCCACGGGTACTCATGCGTCGGCCTACCCTGCGCAACCGGCATCGGGATGGCTATGGGAAGATGATCAGCTAGCCGGGGCAACCAGTACTGTTCCTTCGCTACTTGCGGTTCATAGGCGACATGGCTCGGAAGCCGCACGGTGAGGTCTGAACCCAGGCGAAAGGTTCGATTGTCCGAGCCCCCCGGCTCGATTTTTTGAATGGATAAGTTCTCCCATTGCGGGAACTGCTGCGCGATTAATCGTCGAACCAGCGCGATATCAATGTCCATTTTTCACTCTCCTTAGCCTTTTCTATGGGTAGTCGTACCTAACCCATCCATGAGGGCACAGAGCCACCCCACATGAGGGAAGGATATCGCAATCCCCGTAGGCTTCAACCCAGCCTTCCTCTTGACGACTCGTACCACACAACACCAGGATACACGACGCGTGAAGACCGTTGATAATCGATGGGCGTTGACCTGGAGTATGGTAGCGAGTGGAACTCTGCCTGTCATGGCGGTTGAGTGGCCGCCTCGGACACTTGGATTGGCGGTGCAATGGCCACATTGCACTCATCTGAATGGGTCGTCGCGTAGACCCCTACAGAGAGGGGAAACCCACTCACCCGTTTTGCGTCAAAAGGGACTCTGATCATTTTTCCCGAGGACGTAAGGCTAAGATTTAAACGTCAAACATACGACTAAAACGACAAAATCATGAATCCACCTCATGGATGAAAATACCGGGTTCATATGCTTGACCACCGTCTAGAGAACCTGTCTATAATGTGACATATTGTAGTTATCCGTTCTCGAATGAGTGACGCTGGTGATGTCCTCGGAAATCAGTCCCGGCAGGAGAAAGGAGTGGGTTAATGGCCGCATCGTCGAGGGGCTATTGGCGTCAAACATGAATCTCGATTTCTTTGCCGTGGATTCGCTTAGGAAAAATAACCCTAGCTGGAAGCTTCTGATGGCCGACACGGCACCCTTGGTGGCAAGCTTTCTCTATCAGGTGTTCATTCAGAACAACGGGCGCGAAATCTCTCAGGGCGATTTGGAAGCGCAATTGGATGATGCCCTCTACGCCATTCGTGAATCGTGGGGGCCCGACGTGTTCCCAAGAAGCGCGAGCGAGTATCTGGATGAGTGGGCCGGCGTCCACTATGGTTGGCTTCGTAAATATTATCCGGCGGGCGAAGATGAACCGCATTATGATCTCACCGTGAGCGCTGAGAAGGCTATTCGTTGGCTGGAAAGCCTGGAGGAACGGCAGTTTGTGGGAACCGAGTCACGGCTTATGACCGTCTTTGCCCTCCTCAGACAAATGGTCGAAGGCCAAGAGCAAGATCCGGATCAGCGCGTTCAGGAATTGGAACGACGGCGCGAGGAAATCGCTCGCGAAATTGAGGCGGTGCGAGCCGGGAATCTCGTACTCATGGATGACTTGCAGGTGAAGGATCGTTTTCAGCAGGTCGCGTCAACGGCACGGGAATTACTGTCGGACTTTCGTGAGGTAGAGCAGAACTTTCGAGCGTTGGATCGGCGGACCCGTGAACAAATTACCCTTTGGGAAGGGAGCAAGGCAGAACTCTTAGATCAGGTCTTTGGTCAGAGCGACGCGATCGAAGGGTCGGACCAAGGACGCAGCTTTCATGCATTCTGGGAGTTTCTCATGGCTAGCCAGCGGCAGGAGGAGCTTTCATCCCTATTGGAAGCGGTGTTTCAGATGGGCGCTGTCCGTTCATTGGAACCCGACATGCGCCTCAAGCGCATCCATCATGACTGGCTTGAGGCAGGGGAACATACCCAACGTACCGTCGCCTTGATTTCCCAACAACTCAGACGGTTCCTGGACGATCAAGTGCGCTTGGAGAATCGGCGGATCATGGAAATTCTGCGTCAAATTGAGCAAAAGGCTTTGGTGGTGGCAGAGGAACGCCCACGCGAGGCTTCCTTTGTGACCATCGACGGCGCCTCACCCCATGTGGAACTTCCCATGGAGCGCACCCTTTACACCCCAGCCAAGCGGACGCTGGTGGACAGTGAATCCTTGGAACTGGGCGTGGAAGATATTGATGTGGACCTGCTGTTTAGTCAGGTGGTAGTGGATAAGGAGAAGCTACGACAAAATGTCCGTAGAGCCTTAGCGATCCGGTCCCAGGTTACGCTCCTCGAAATTTTGGAGCGCTATCCATTGGAACAAGGGTTAGCAGAGTTGATGACTTATTTAGCCATCGCCAGTGAATCCTCCGACACAGTCTTCGACGAGACCGGGTTCGACGTGGTGACGTTGAATCAAAGAGAGGAGGTGAGGCGTCGTGCTCGAGTCCCCCGAATCATTTTTAGCCGCTGAGGGGAAGTCCAACCCGGACTCCCGGTTTTCACGGGTCCTCATAGCCCTCTTTAAGGGTGTCGTATATCAAGAACTCCAAAGCGATCTTTTCCAGACTCTGTTGGCCCAGGAAAGTGCGGTGCGAGATTACGTGCACGTGTTGGGGTTGGATTTGACTTTGGACGAGGCGGAAGGCTTTGCCTACCTCAGAAGTCGAGATGCGCTTGGCGACGACGAGGCGTTGCCACGGCTAGTGGCCAAGCGCCCGTTATCCTTCGTCGTGAGCTTGGTGCTGGCCCTCTTGCGAAAACGGATCTTGGAAGTGGAATCGTCAGGTGAATCACGACTCATCATGTCCCGTGAGGACATTGTGGATATGGTGCGCGTATACCTCCCAAGCCGTACCAACGAAGCGCAGGTGGTCGACCAGGTGCAAAAGACTGGCATTAACCGAGTAGTCGAGATCGGATTTATGCGCGAGCTGCGTGGGCAGGACGGGATGTATGAAGTAATGCGCATCATTAAGGCGTTCGTAGATGCCGAGTGGCTTAGCGACTTCAACGAGAAATTAAGTGCGTATATCGAGGCGCATGGACTGAACCCGATGCGCGGAAAAGAGGGGCAGGATGGCTAGCAAAACCTGGGAGGACACGCAACTGTTATTTACGCTTCCCGACAAAGCACCCGGGTTTCGGTTGTACCGGCTGGAAATTCTTAACTGGGGGACCTTCAACCAGAAAGTATGGACGCTTGAGGTTAATGGTGAAACCACACTCCTCACCGGCGATATTGGTTCGGGGAAATCCAGTTTAGTGGATGCCTTGACGACACTGTTAGTGGCACCTCAGCGCATTACCTACAACAAAGCGGCGGGAGCGGAGGCCAGGGAGAGATCATTGCGCTCTTATGTGCTCGGATATTATAAGTCGGAACGGAGTGACTCAGGTTATGCCACCAAACCAGTGATGCTCCGCGATGAAAGTACCTATTCGGTCCTTCTTGGGACGTTTCACAACGACGCCTTAGACATGGCGGTGACCTTAGCGCAAGTTTTTTGGGTGAAGGATAAGAGCGAGCAACCGGAGCGTTTCTATGTCGTCGCTCATCGGGACCTCACCATCGAACACGATTTCACGCACTTCGGGACCAATATGCACGAGTTAAAGCGGCGTCTTTCCAATCAAACTGGCTGTACGATCAAAGAGAGCTTTAAAGAATATGAAGCGGTCTTTCGCCGTGTCTTCGGTATTAAAAACCGCCAAGCGCTCGATCTGTTTAGCCAAGCCGTGTCCATGAAATCCGTGGGCAATCTCACCCAGTTTGTACGGGAGCACATGTTGGAGCCGTTTGACGTGCAGACGCGGATCGCCAACTTAATCCGTCACTTCGATGACTTGAATCGGGCCCACGAAGCGGTTCTCAAGGCCACAAAACAGTTGGAAATCTTAGAGCCATTGGTGGCTGAAGGGCTTGAATTCGAAGCTGTTAGTCACCAAATGGACGAATGGCAGACGCTTTTGGAGTCGCTTCCACCATATTTTGCGCAGCAGCGCATCGATCTTTTGACCAAAAATCTAGAGCTACTGAAGGAGGATGCGGGCGCCCTCCTTCAGCAATTTCAAGCGGCGGAGGCAGAGCGACGGGCCTTAGATGACGAGGTCTCCGATCTTCGTCGCGAAATCGAAGCAAATGGCGGCCAACGCTTAAGCCAAATCGTTCGTGAGATGGGCACCAAGGAAGAGGAAAAGGCGCGACGCAAAGTGCGCTGGGACAAGTATCTGGAACATCTCGCAGTCCTCGATTTGGCAGCCCCCTACGATGCAAACGGGTTCGCCCGAAATCGCCAAGCGCTTACTGAGCTTCGGGCAACCTTGGACCAAAACCAAGCCCAGGTGGTCAAAGAGCGGGATCAACTGAACAGGGACCTCCACGATGAAGAAAACCGATTAACCCCCCTGGTGCAGGAACTTCAGTCGCTACGCAAGCGCCAGAGTAATATTCCAGGTCCGCAAATTGAGATGCGGCGGCAATTGGCCTGGGCTATCGGAGCACGCGAGGAAGAGTTGCCTTTTGTAGGAGAATTGATTCAGGTGCGTGAACAGGAGACGGTCTGGGAAGGGGCCATTGAACGACTCTTGCATAATTTTGGTCTGTCTCTTTTGGTCTCGGACTCTCGGTACGCCGAAGCGGCCGCCTGGGTTGACCGGACCCACCTTAATGGCCGCCTGGTCTATTATCGCGTGCCGCTGGCGGATTCCCCGAAACGACTTACGGTCCATCCCCAATCGGTGGTCGAAAAAGTCAGCATAATGCCCCACACCCCGTTTTATGCGTGGGTCGAAAGTCAATTGTCGTCACGCTTTGACTACGCGTGTACGGAAAGTTTGGAGGCATTCCGTCGGGAAACCTGGGCCATCACCCCCTCGGGTCAGATTAAAGGGCGTGACCGTCATGAAAAGGATGATCGTCATCGGATCCAGGACCGCAAACGTTATGTGTTAGGATGGGACAACCGATCAAAAATTGATGCGCTCGAGCAGGAGTGCCGCACCGTTGAGGAGCGTCTTCAGAGCATTCAACGAAAGGTCGCGGGATTGGAAAGGCAACAGCGAGATTTCGAATCCCGGCGAAGCATCATGGAACGCGTCGATGACCTTACTGAGTTTCGTGAAGTGGACTGGGGTCAAGTCGCGGCGGAGATTGTTCGTCTTCAAGAGGAGAAAAAGCTTCTCGAGCAAAGTTCCGATGTGCTTTTGACCCTCCAGGAGCAGTTGGAGGAAAGACTTCGGACGCGGGATGGCGCGCATCAACGGGAAACGAAGCTCGATCGAGCCCTAGCCGTCAATAAACATCAAGCGGATGATGCAAAAACGGCGCTCGACAAGGACCGATCGGTGGCTGACGACAGCATAGGGAGTCCCTATTTTGAAAGGCTTCGGGCGGTGCAAATGACCACCTTTCGCGTGGCGGCGACAGTGGAGGAATGCGCCGATCTGGAACGCACTATGCGAGATTATTTCACGTCTCGCATCCGGGACGCAGGAAACCGGCGCGAAGCGATCCGGGGGCGGGTGACCAATGCGATGGCTGTCTATAAGGGCGCGTTCGCCACCGACACCCGGGAAATGGATGCGCGCTTGGAAGCACTGAATGAATATAAGGCGGTCATGGACCGACTTAAAGCCGATGATTTACCGCGATTCGCGGAGAAGTTTAAGACCCTTCTCAATAAGAATACCATCCATGAAATTGTTCAGTTTCAAGCGCAACTGGCCAAGGAACGCGATTTAATTCGGGAACGGGTGTTGCAAATCAATCGTTCGTTAGCGGAAGTGGAGTATAACCAAAGTCGCTATATTCGCTTGGATGCTGACCAAAACCCGGACCGCGAGGTGCGGGAGTTTCAACAGCAATTGCGGGCATCTACTGAGGGTACCCTCACGGGTTCGGATGACGATCAATACTCTGAAGCGAAATTCCTGCAAGTCAAGGCGATTGTCGAGCGGTTTCGTGGTCGTGAGGGAACAGCGGATCGAGATCGCCAGTGGACCCAGAAGGTGACCGATGTGCGTAACGAGTTTACTTTTTCGGCTTCTGAACGCTGGCTCGCAGGTGACACGGAATATGAACACTATAC
This sequence comes from Bacillota bacterium, assembly GCA_021795465.1. GTDB lineage: Bacteria > Bacillota > Sulfobacillia > Sulfobacillales > Sulfobacillaceae > JAKADJ01. The sequence goes on along the minus strand of JAJYPK010000112.1, from coordinate 5,053 downwards.
CGATTCCGGTGGCAAGTCTGGGGGGCAGAAAGAAAAGTTGGCCTATACTATCTTAGCCGCCAGTTTGGCGTATCAGTTTGGATTGGATGGAGGCAATCCACGCAGTTTTCGCTTCGTGGTGATTGATGAAGCATTTGGCCGGGGATCGGATGAATCGGCCCAGTTTGGGTTGAAACTCTTCCAGCACTTGAATTTGCAGCTCTTGGTTGTAACACCGCTGCAAAAAATTCATGTCATTGATCCCTACGTGGCCAGCGTCGGCTTTATACATAACGTCGAGGGCAAAGACTCCCAGGTGCGCAATGTGTCCATTGAAGAATATCGTACCGAGCGGGAGGCTCGTGGATCATGAAAGGATGGACGGGCCCGGAGGCGATTTTGGAACGCCTTCAACGGGAATGGGATCGAGGGCGCATTTTATCCCATCTGCTCGGAGGATCCTCTCTCTTCCCGTATCGGGTCCCGCTGGCTGGCCCCACCACTCGTGAAGTGGTGGGGCGCTATACGGCGGTGCGGGAGTGGATTAAAGAGCTTTCCGCGTGGCAGACGGCTGAAATGACTCTCGAGTGGCGAGATTATAAGCATCCCCAGTTGGGACAAAACCGCATTCCGACAGCCGCCATCATCCAAACCCCCGAGGCCGCGTTGCAATACCTGAAAAAGGTCGAGGACGCACGGAGAGTCGCGAAAGCATTGCGTCTCATTGGAGAGAGGGTTCCAGCCCTGAGCGAATGGGCGATGAGCCGTCCGCTTCGAGTGCTGGAATTTAGCGAAGTTTGGTCCCCTCTTTTAACCGTGGTCGAGTGGGTACTGGCCCATCCTCGCTCCGGTCTCTATTTGCGCCAAGTCGACGCTCCCGAGGTCGACACTAAATTCATTGAACATCATCGACATATTTTGATGGAACTGTTGGATCAGGTGTTGAACCCCGCGCTGATAGACGAGAGATTCACCGGCGTTTTAGGATTCGAAGCCCGCTATGGATTTCGTCAAAAGCCCCAACCGGTGCGATTTCGCCCGTTGGATCCCGGGCATAGTATTCACGGAATGACCGATATCACCGTGTCCAGTGAGGAGTTCAGCCGTCTTCAGCTTTCCATCCGGAGAGTCTTCATGATGGAAAATGAGATTGACTTTCTTGCGTTCCCTAGCGTGCCGGAAAGCATGGCAGTATTCGGCGCCGGCTATGGACTCAAGCGCTTTCAGTCCGCCGCCTGGCTATCTGACGTTCCTGTCTATTATTGGGGCGATATTGATACCCATGGGTTGGCTATTTTGGATGAGCTCCGCCTGTACCTCCCCCATGCTGAATCTCTGCTGATGGATCAAGAGACGCTTTTCGCGCATCGTGTTTTCTGGGATCATGAGAATACGCCGGCGACTAAGACTTTGAGCCGGCTGACAACCCAGGAAACCGATCTATACCAAGGATTGCAGGGGGATCGATGGGGGCAAGGAGTTCGCCTGGAACAAGAGCGTATTCCGCTCCACTGGTTGCGGGACCGGTTGATACAGATGGGACTGGATGGGGAAAGAACCTGGTAAAGGGATATATCGCCGAATCCGGACGACGGCTCCGCCACCGGGTTATCGAATCTGGCGGACTCCTCTGACACAAAGAGAGAAACTTGACCTCGGCCTCGAACAAAGCCCAGGAATTGCCCCCCCACGCAGTGGGATGATTGAGGAGGTGCCGTTCTGTCTAGTTCTCTGACGTTATTTGCTCATTATCGCTGGCCACTCTCCGATCCGCCGCCATTTTGGTACCAGGCACATGTTATGGAACATGATCCTTAGAAGGTGTTAAAGTATCAGGCGTTTATTGAAAGCCATGGAGGGACTCTCCTATATACACCCGCTAATGCCTTGTCACGCGGTCCGATGACCCTCATGGGCGATGTCGATTTGCTCTATGGCGTGACGCAGGTGCAAACTGATGTCTTTCTGACTTGCCCGGTGCCGTCATGGGGCCCCGTTTGCACCGTGCCGAACGGGTGCAAACCTCTTATCAACGCAGCCCGGGAGCCCGATTGTTCTTGTCATCCTCCGTCCCATTTTTCGCGCCGATAGGATCCACGGTTCGCGTTCGGCAATTTGGCTTGCCGGATGTCAAGGCACTCTTGATGTGCCGAATCGACTACGAACTCCGAGGCACCCACGGGTTATTGCTCCTCGATAACACGCCCACCCCGCCTGGGGTTCTGTGGCAAATTGTGTAGGATAGTGACGTGCCGATAAAGGTTATGCTGACGTCTTATAGCAAACTGGTCACCGGGGTGGGCCAGGCTCCACGGTGCTTGCGCAAGCGTTTGCGTGGTGTTCCTCGAAACTGGCAACCCGGGCGGATAAACGGGATCCCGCAAGGGAACTTCCCCATCCAACGATGCGGACCCTATCCCTGGCTCGTGGCGGAATGGTTGGGAGCTCCTTCTGTCATCGGGCCGTTGCGCGAACAGGGATGGATTCTCGGCACACCTTTTCTGACAGGGCGGAATCTAACTGGCGTATCCCATCGAAACCCATTGCGCTCGGCGGCCCCAGTGTGGATGACTGATAACGAAGAAGGGTTGCCGGTTTCCGTGTACAGAAACACCTCATCCCTGCCCGGTGTTTTCACGGCCTCGAGCTGTCTGCCGACACACGAGACGGGCATGGTGCAATGGATGGCCTTCGATACCACACAAGAATGGGCATTGCAGACACCGGGTCAATTGCCGCTGGTGGGGAAAGTGGTTGATGGGCCGACACCCGATGTGCTTATAATTGATCCCGCATGGTATCAAGACACCAGCAGCGTATTGATAGCCATTTGTCGGCTCTCTATCATCAGCCGATGACATGGGTTGTGGCGTTTCATGCCTTTGACACTCCCGGTGATCTGCATGGACTGGTGGACCCCATTCGCCATCTTTCGCAACAGGCCATCTCTTGGGAGGTCACAGGATGGAATTAACCAGTCCCGTGACACGTGGCACATAATCCATTAGTGCAACAGAAGACCTTATGAAACTTGTCTGTGAGTACGCCAAAAGGGCAACCGCGGACTCTACTAAGCATCCCGAAGATTCCACGGCGCCCCACGTAGCAGTTCGTGGTTCTCTGACTGTTACGCCGATTCATCACACACCGTGCGTCTCATGCCCTCTCTTCGGTTAACCTTTAAGAGCGGGATTGCGCTGACATTATTTCAATAGATTGCTAAGGTATCATCGTCACGAGTCTACATAGTAGGGAGTCGGTTCGATGGTGAATCCGATATTCCATGCTCATGGTGCTGGGTGGATGGTCGGTGCCGGATTACACTAGAAAACCGGTACTGTGGTAACACGAAAAAGTAGTCCTCAACGCACGAAAATCCAGCCCATGACTTGCATAATTCGAGTAGTGGTGGTCCGTCGATCTTGAGTTTGTTGCACCCTTTTACCTTGATAAGGATCCAGCCCATGACTTTCGCCATATTGAACGTATTGTCGGACGACTGAACGGTTTGGCAAAGGGCATTGAACCGGCCCCGAGATCTGATATGTTGTATTTTTTAGCGAGCTTTCATGGGTTGGTTCAGCATATCGCGTTGTCCTCGGATTTTTTGAGCCGGGTCCAAGATTTTCTCGGTCAACTTGGGTGGTCCCAACAGGAGATTATGGATGGTTTTTGTCGACTTCAACGCCACCTTCAATCTCCGCTGACGGTGGAAGAACAAATTGTGCATGATGCAAATTACGTGGAATTGCTCGGGGCTTTTGGTATTGCTAAAGCGTTTACCAAAGGCGGTGCGCAAGGGCAGTCTTACGAGGAGACTGCGGACATATTTGAGTACCAATTCCTCGACGCAGTGAATTTTAAAACGCCCACGGGTCGGCAAGTAGCAGCTGAGAAGCAGGCGTACGCTAAGGACTTTCTGGCACGTCTTCGGGCGGAATTATGATGAGGTGTGAGGAGACATAGATTGTATACGGTTAATAGTTCAGCATAACGCATCGTCGGTTAACAAAAGCCATCAAGCCGCAACAAGTTGGAACATCTACGTTGAAATCCGTTCTGCTGCGTTAGGCCACAAAGTTTTTTCACCCATTTAAGTACTCAACGCTGTGATTTTGGAAACTGGCGGTTTGGTCCCATCCGTCACGGTTGGGTCCGATGCAGGAAGTGGACGGAATACGCGCGAGAACCTTCGAGATTCCTATGCGGTAAGTCTCGCGGGAAGCGCTATAGCCCGCGACCCTAGATTGCGACTCTCGTGATCGGATCGAAAATCTTTCCTGTTAGGGTTCTTGAACCTGAGATAAGCCCACGAATATCAAGAAGATTTTCCGTAGGTACCTTCCGGCACGGAACGGATCTTTTCCCATCATCCTCAGGAGAATGGAGCGGTATTGGCCGAGGTAGGCCCTTCGGACGGCCTGATTGAATTGTTGTCCTCAGAGGATTGACTAGGGCTAATGAGGAACCTTATCATTTTGATCCACACACGCTTGCAATGTTAATATGAGGTTGTTAGATACGGGTCCCTTGGGGGTTTAGATGCCGCTTATTAACGTGGCTTTGAAAAGTGTGGCAAATGTCGATGCCGTGACGCAGGGACTTATTTTGATGGTCTATCCCTGCCCAGTGCGTCGCTACAGGCGATCAGTGGGTCAATGAACGTAGCCGGAATACTATCTTTCACAGGAGGCTACCACAACGGAAACAGATTTGATTCTCTATTTGGAATTGCGGCATAAACTTGAGAAACTGTATAGCGACATGATCTCCCATGTTTCTCGAGACGCATTAGACCGGGGGAACCGTTTATTGGGCATACGACAAAAAAACTCCCTGTCTTTCCGATCCGAGGCAGAAGTAAGCATCCTGTTCGATTTCTTGGTTTATGAACAAGTCAGCGGCAAGGAGTGTCTGGCTGAAAAATTTCTACGAACGGCGGGTGACCTGACCCCTAACCAACTGGAACTGTTAGGGACGATAATCGGCAAGCCGACATCCTTGTATCGAGTGATCTCTACGAGGTCCGCCAAAAGTCAGGTGCTCGTCGAAGACTGTCTGCACCCGATCTAGC
>JAJYPK010000111.1 GCA_021795465.1 Bacillota bacterium | reverse complement strand
GCCGCAGATTTCCGGGCCGGATTTCATCTTATTTGGACCCATCCGGTGCTGAAACGATTGGTGCCGATCTCCATTCTGATTAACTTTGCGTTAGCACCGTTGATAAGCCTAGATGCAGCCTGGGCACACGACGTTTTACATGTAGATGCGTTTTATTACGGCTTGATGGGATCCTGTATGATGGGCGGCATTGTGGTGGGCAGTCTGGCAATCGCTCAGTTGACGCGTCGATGGGCTCTTTCCGTATTGGTACCCATCGGACTCGCGGTCATGGGACTCAGTGTGGTGACCTTGTCACAGGTGCCCATCTTCGGCGTGACGGCAAGTTGTTTAGCTTTATTTGGAATTGCAGCTGGGGTCGTCAACACAGCCGTCTTCACCCTCTTGCAACAAGTAACGCCCATGGAGATGCTCGGACGCGTCGGGGGCACCCTATTGGCGCTGACCACATCGGCTCTGCCAGCGGGTATGGCCATCGGAGCCGCCTTGGTGACACGAGTGGCACTACCATGGATCTTTGCGGGCGGGGGATTGTTATCGTTTACCGGCGTAGCCTTAAGCCTCGGATTAAGGCAGCGGCCTTCAAAACCGGAAGATACGGTCACTGCGGTGGCTGATCCCTCTTAACCTACGAGCCCCCGCAACACTGGTCGCGGGGGCTTTGTCGTGTCGACCGTCTTTCTTGATACAGGTATTGGTTTCATAGTAGGCGGCCGAGCGTGCTTTCCCGATATTATCGAATGTGGTTCATGGAACAGAATAACATGCATTCAGGCACTTACCCCTGAATCCAGACCAATGGAAAACTGGCTTCATGGTCCCACTCCCTGGCATTAATTGGCTTGTGGCGAAAAATTTTCGAATCATTTCGTGATGGGTCATGCATTGATCTTTGCAGATTTAGCAATTATTTTTTAGCGAGTCCATAAGAGAGAAATCGCTTCATCAAAGGATCAAGACATCCATTGTTGTCGAGGATACCCCCGCTTCGAGATTCTTCACATCTTGACGAGAAAACTACCCGCGGAATCCCATTGATTCGGCGACGCGAAAACTCTTTGTCAAATCAGAATTGGTATTGATATCAAATTTGTTGCAAATCCTAGCAATCCGTGTTACGTTAATAATAACATTGTGAAACATATCACAAAAAGGGGGTTATCGTAATGCCGCATGACACCAAGACCGTTACTATGTGTGCCCGTTGTCACTCGTATCCCTTAGAATATCGTGTGCTTCCCGTAACCGGGGATTTCTACGGAGTATGTGCCAACTATCCCGATTGCGGTTACGTCACACCGTTTTTGGAGAATCCTTCGGCACCTGCTACCACGCCCGCGTAGACTATGTCACGGTAAACCTAGTATGGGAGAGGCTCCGCCAGATCTCCTGCTAATTGACAAGAATTTCTCGATCATGGCGCAAGATCCCCTCTCCCGATCCCCTAATATGGGGCATCGGGAGAGGGGACGCGCTCTTAACGAGAAATTGCGAGCATTTACGCGTTGTTAACCCAGGTCCGTTCAAGAACTTGAAGTCTAGTCAGACGGCCTATGATATGTTGCGCGCTTTCATAGCCTCCTCATTAATGGTTCCACACCCAAAGCTATGGGAGTCCCGCTCGGTTTATCGCACCACCATCCCTTCACGATCCATTTGACGTCCTTCCAATTGGCCACAATATCTGTATTACCGACCAAGCTACTCACTGTGCTCCGAGAACAGAACCATCCCCGGAATTGACAAAGGTGGCTCTCGCAATGGCATGCTACGCGTCCGCACCAAGGGGTTATGTCCGTATTTTTCCCAAGTCCCCAAATGACGGTTTATTGCCTCGCTACAAGCCACCCCCGATGAAGCACCAGAAACCCATTCATTCGGTCGACACCGCTGGATCCGCCTGCTCGCCCTCGGCAACCATTTTGAGAAAGTGGTCACGAGGATTGTTCCAAAGGGGCAACCAGACTCCACGTCGGTGCTCCTGGCCCGATTCGTCAAGGGCGGTAAATACCTGCTGTAGTAATTCCTGGATGACTTCCACGTCCCCGTGGTCGATCCTCGAGAGGTGCACTTTAGAATTTTTAGCAAGACGGGACTGAAGAAAATCGTGGGTAAGCCCCCTGGCGTCATCACGACGCAAGTATAGGGTTCCTCCCGTCATCCCTGACCCGATCCACGGCCCCGGATCTCCCAAGACCATCCCAATGCCCCGGGTCATGTACTCAAATCCAAATCCCTTGATGACCGCACTATCCCAAAATCCTTTCGCCTCAAGGGGGTCTGGGAGTCCATCTCCCATGATGATTAACTGTGCCCCAGCAAGCCGAATCCCCGCCCGCGCATCCGCCGCTCCTTGCACCACGATAACCCCACCTTGAGCACCATAGGCAATGCTTTTCCCGGCGTGCCCGCCATAGAATTCTCCCGCATGATTCTTCGCTTTCATCACCGAGACTTGACCACCCGAGGCGCTCTTCGCCAACCCATCCTGGGCACCCCCGAGAGCCATCAGGCGAACCCCTTGGTGCAAGAAAGCACCAAAGCCTTGGCCCGCAACCTTGGACACCCGGAGCACTTCTTCTTCTCCTTCATTGTCGACCCTGCCGCCACGCACACGCCGGCCGGACGCCGCAGTGCCGATGGTACGGAGCCCGCCTAGATTATGCTCCCAGTGGGGTTCGGTGCCCATTCGGCCAATCGCATCGGATGATCCACCCTGGGCGAGAAGCGCGTAGTCGAGCACATCGGTCATTCCCGCATCTAGATCATCCAAGAAACGCCGGTAATTGGTGGCCTCTTCCGCGCTCGTTTGTTCCAGCCACTGCCATTGCCCCACCGCATCGGATATGTGAGACATCCCAAGATTTTGTAATTGCGACAAGAGTTCCTCGCCTAATCCTTGAAAGAATCGGACGAGATCTTTCTCGGCTTGATCTACTTCTTGCATCCGAAACGCCTTGAGTCCTCGGGCTTGGGCCTCCTCAACGCTTTGGATCTGGGTTGTAATGCCAACATGGCAAGTATCCTTTTGACATTGACGGCAGATCGTACATCCGAGCGCCACCATCGCCATCGTGCCAAACCCTACCCGGTTCGCTCCTAGTAGCACCATCTTCAGGACGTCGGCGCCACTGCGCATTCCGCCATCTGCCCAAATCTCAACCTGATCGCGCAATCCAGACACCGAAAGCGCGGCATGGACCAACGGCACCCCAATCTCGGCCGGGAGACCCACATGACGCAAGGCATGAAGCCGGGCCGCTCCTGTTCCCCCATCGAATCCAGACAGATTTACCACATCAGCGCCCGCTTTGACGATGCCGACTGCGATAGTCCCTATATTCGGCACCACCGGAACCTTCACCACGACCTTAACCTCAGGATTCACTTGCTTCAGTTCATCGATCAATTGCTTTAAATCTTCTATCGAATAGAGATCGTGGTTATTACTGGGGGAAATTAGGTCGACCCCGAACTGGGCCCGACGTGCCTCTGCAACTTTTTCCGAGACTTTACTACCGGGCAGATGGCCCCCCTCACCCGGTTTAGCGCCCTGTCCAATCTTAATTTCTACATATTCCGCCCCATTGATGAGTTCAGCATTGACTCCAAAACGCCCTGACGCAATTTGATACCCACGCCATGCATAGTACTGGCCCACCATGTCCGGGATTTCTCCGCCTTCACCGTTCATCGCCACAATATTAAGGGTTTTGGCCGCCTCGGCATAACTACGAAAAGCACGTTCTCCTTGTGATCCAAAAGACATCGATGAAATCACAAAGGGTAGCGCATGGTGCCCCACGCTCAATTGAGGACGAGTAGGGCGTACATGCCGTGTCGTGGCCACCTGAAGCACGTGGCGAAGTTGGCTCGGATGTTTTCGCTCCACACCCGCAATCGTTTGGTGGAAGGTGGCTACGTCAGAGGTTCCTGCGGCTAAGCTTCGCGCCGCCTTATACACATAATTGGTACTGTGCGGAATAAACCGCAACTTGGAATCTTCAGTGCGACTGCAGGTATAGCGCTCCTCTTGCAACTGAGTGCGCCCCCGACACCAAGCGGCATAGTCGGGTGCCGCATACGAGACGACCCCGAGTTGATGGGCAATCGCCATCGGTAGCCCAATCGCCGAGAAGTTCCTGCCGTATCCCGATAGTTCATGAGTTCCCATGGTCGATAAGATCTTTTGGAGCCCCTGATTCATCACCTCGATGACCTGAAAGAATCGGGGTGGGTCAATATGACTCCAGATCGCATACGGCACCAGCGCATCTGCGCCAAGACCCAGCAACACGGCCGCATCATGTAAGTGCCGAATCGCCCCACTCCGGACAATCAGTCGCACGTTGCGCCGTAAGCCTGCCGCCCGCAGCGCCGCATCCGCTAACGCCACTCCTAATACCGGATCCAGGCTCACAGTTCCCTCACCCTGGTAGCCTTCGCGATCGTCCAGCACCACGAGAACGACCCCACGCTCTCCCAGTGCCACCGCCTCCCGACCCAGATCTTCGGCGACTTTTAACTCTTCGGTCCCGAGCGACCACTGTAACGGCAAAGACCTCATCCTGCTCGAAAACCGTTGCTCCAAATCCCTTAAGTCGACATCGCGTAGCCAGGGATGATCTAAAACCACCACGGGATCTTCCGTCGACCCATCCATATCGGGCCGGGCACTGCAATACGTCTTGAGGCGAAAATGCTCCGTTTCGCGTTCGCGGTCCAACGCTGGATTGGTGACTACCGCGACCGTTTCTTGGAGGTAATCAGCAATATTCCTAAGACCCGGATAGAGGCAGCCGATGGGACCGTCAAAGCCCAGAGACCCGACCGGATCGCGACCCGTTTCACTAAAGTTCCGTAACATCGAGACGTCGTCTTTGCGCCACCCATCTGCAACAAGCTGCGCGGTCGGAACCCATATATCCTCCGTCACCTGGACGTCTGGCTCCCACCTGGTGACCGGTGGCAAAGACATCATGCGTTGCAACAAACTTTCTTCAACAGTGCCCGACGACATGACCGTGACCGGTCCATCCGCCTCCCAAGTTAACGCAAAAACCTCGCCCGGACCCAGAGGTCGCGGCTCAGCCACCCATAGGGCAGCATCGACCACGCCAGGTTCGGAGGCTAATACATAGGCCGTGTCGGTTTCTAACAACCAAAGCGGACGCAATCCCAGCGCATCGACAGCGCCGACCAACTGCCCTTCTTGTAGGTATACCACCGCTGCCGGGCCTTCCGCGACGGGCGCCCAAAACGCCTGGGCCTTTTCCCAGTTATGTTGCATGTCAGGGGACAGGGTACTCAAGTAGGCCGGTGAAGGTGCCAGTGCCAGCCGTACGGCCTCTGCTGCATTGAACCCATACCGAGTCTGCAAACCTAGCAACAACTGATCTAAATTTTGTGAGTCGCTCCCGTTCTGCACCGGCCGGATTCCGATTCCTTCCAACTCTCGAATGAGCCGATCCAGGGTGTTAATCTCGCCGTTGTGGGCCAACCCTAAAAAGGGTTGCACCCGACTGAGATCGGTGGTGGTGTTCGTCGAAAAACGATTATGGCCCAGTACCGCGCGCGGCAAAAAATCTGGACCCCATAACTGATGGGCGTGCTGACCCAACGCTTTGGCCCCGTTTCTTACCTTCAAAATCCCGCTATAGCGACTAAACGCCGCGATTTGTCCCGGGAATACGTGTTCCACGGCGTCCATCGCTTCCGCAAATTGCTGATTTTCCAAAGACAGATCCCCGGTAAAATACAACCCATGCGAATAAAGCCCCTCATCTTCATCGACCACGTCCCAATAAGCCGTGAGATGTCGAAATTGCCACGGCAATAGAACTTTCCCCAGTTGACGGACCGCCTCATGCGCATCTCCTAGCGGCAACACCAGTGTCATCACCCAAAATCGCGGATCCGTGGCATCAATCTCTATGCGGCTCTCCTCGAGTCTTTGTTGCCAAAGGTGGCGTGCTAGAGTCGTTAAGAGTCCGGTGCCATCGGTTCGGTTTCCGACGGTTCCTGCCCGATGCTCCATGTGCACTAAAGCCCGTAATGCGTCAAGCCATAACCCATTAGGCGCTTCACCCGGTTTTTGAGGCATTTTTGACACGGCAGCATACAAGGCACATGCATCCTTTTCCTGGCCAATTAATTGTGAAAATGCCTCGGGCTGCCTGCGATTCATTGATACCACTCCTTTATCCTGTCTAAAATCAATTCAATACGCATGTATATGCATTTAAGCGGCATATGCGAACCTTCTGTGCGGAATGCAAAACACCAATCCAAACGGGGAAAATCACGATAGATTACAGAATAGGGGCGTAACGTGAGTGGCATAATAATACAATATCAATAGGGATTATGCAAACAGAAAACCAGGTGCTAGATCGTTTAGGATTCGACATTTCTTCCTAAAGTATTCCAAGCCAGTCGATTTTTCAAGACGGTGTCGCCCGAGAATCAATCATCACCTGACATCGCTCGTCCGCTGCGCTCTAGGGCTCTCTATCTAGGTCGATGCCAAACATAGCTCCCAGGTCATCTTCGGGACTCTCGATGATCCGACCGCTCTTCGTTTGGGCCTTCTTCAGCAACTTATCGGATTTCTCGGAGACGATGCGGCTGACAAGATGTTCGACGGGAACGGCTCGTAGTTCAAAGAAAAGCCCGGGACTGGCATCGAGTCGCACCCCCACCCCATACAACACCGCCGAGGCATGCTTGCAAAGATTCGCCCAATCCGGGCAGGAACACTGTAAATGGATTTCACCTGGCGTAGGAAATAGTCCGGTTCCTTCCGCTGTAAATAATTCTCCTAGCGGCTTTGGGAATTTCCCTTCGAGGAGTTCGCCCAAGGAATTGATGGCACCCTCACAGGTTCGGGTCACCCCCTCCCAGGTCGTGGCCGCCAAGGGGTCGATGACAATCTTGATTTCGTACGGTTTGGTTTGACTTCCTTGCACGAGCGCTCGGATTTGTCCACCCCGGATCTCCAGATCCAGCACAGCCCCATGGCGCACGTAGCTACGGCCTCGACTAATCCGGTAGGCATAGTCCGCATACCGTTCTAGGTTCCGATTCCAGGCTTGTCCCCACCAGGTTTGAGCGAGCTTAGATCCCTCGACCACAACCGGGCTGATGTTCGGATTCTTCTTTCGCAGTGCGGCCACCGTTTGTTGCGCACGAGCTTGTCGATCGGCGACCCGAACATACGGGGCAAATCCCCCGTAGCCTTTGGACCTCGCCATCATTGCATCTCCCTACGGTTCGAGTTTTAAGAGTTCCATGAGACTTTGGTTATCGAGATCTCCAATCCAGGTTTCTTGAGCGCTCGGAATGATTTCTTGGGACAACTGGAGCTTGTCTCGGATAAGGCCATCAATCTTTTCTTCAATAGTGCCATAGGTCACAAATTTATGCACCATCACACCCTTTTGTTGTCCAATCCTAAACGCTCTATCCGTGGCCTGATTTTCCACGGCAGGGTTCCACCACCGGTCGAAGTGAATCACGTGATTGGCCGCCGTCAAATTTAATCCAACACCGCCGGCCTTAATCGACAACACCATATAGGGCACATAATCCATCCCTTGAAATTGGGTCACGAGGTGACGACGCTGAGCCACGGGCGTGCCCCCGTGCAGCACCAAGCCTCGATGGTTGAAGAGGGTTCTTAAGTAATCGTCCAAAGGTCCCGTCATTTCTTTGAATTGCGTAAAAACCAGGACCCGTTCGCGTTTTTCTCGAATCGTCTCGCATAGTTCTTCGAGCAATTCGAATTTCCCACTCTCGTCTGGAGCAAAATTGGGCTGCCCTAAATATTGGTCGGGATGGTTACAAATCTGCTTCAATTTCAATAGCGAGGACAAGATCAAACCCCGACGCTCTTGACCCTCGACCAATTGGATCTGACGTTGCACATCGGCTACGACCTCCACATATAACGCAGCCTGGCGACGACTCAAGGTGGCGAAATTGGTGGTTTCTATTTTGGTTGGCAAGTCCGTAATCACCGTTTTATCGGTCTTCACGCGTCGAAGAATAAAAGGGCTCACCACGCGCTTTAAGGGAGCGTAGCCTTCCGGATGCTGCGACAGGGTCTTGGTAAACTGGGTAAATTCTGTCGCCGTACCTAAAAGCCCCTGATTCAAAAAATCAAACAGCGACCAAAGGTCGGACAGTCGGTTTTCGATGGGAGTCCCGGTTAAGGCAATGCGCTGGGTGGTCTGCAACTGTTTCACCGATCGGGCCTGCTTCGTGGCGGGATTTTTAATGGCTTGTGCTTCATCCAGAACCACCACATCCCAATGGATGTCGCGGAGTTCCGAATATTTTTCAAGCATCCCATAGGTGGTAACAATCACATCGTAAGCATCCCAGGTACCGGCATCTTGCTGGCGCGTAGCCGAAGGATGCACCAGGCATCCCCGAAGCGAAGGTGTAAATCTCGCCATTTCTTCGATCCAATTGCCTAACAAAGAGGCCGGCACGACTAACAGTGCATGGACAGGTCCGCGTTGGCGTAACGCATTCAGCCATGCCAATATTTGCACTGTTTTCCCCAACCCCATGTCGTCGGCGAGGCATGCACCGAGGCCTAGGTCCCGCATCTGGGATAACCACAGGACCCCCTGACGTTGGTATTCCCGTAACTTCGCGCGGAAGTCCTGGCCGATGGCGATGTCACCTTTACCATCGCCGTGGACACGACGCTCTAACAGGGACTGTAGCCACGTCCCATGATTCACCTCCAAAGCAATATCCGTGGGGGTGGGTACGGAATCCAGAGTTCGAAAGAGTTCATAGCGGAGTGCCTCGACAACCCCCGAAGCCCCCCCGCGTTGAGCCAACGACTCATAGGCCGCTATCACGGCCTTGAGTTGTTCATGGTTAACCTCAACCCACTTACCCTTAAGAAATGCCAATCCCTCGGTTTGTTGCAACAAGTACTGGATGTCTTCTAAAGTAAGCGAGTCATCCCCTAGAGCCATCTTCACGTCAAAATCTAATAGGGCGTCGGCGCCTAAGCGTGCCGGGGGTCTGGTCCCAATATTCATGACCACGCGTAAACGATGAGAGTTCCGCCACCACTTTGGAATCCGACAGAGGATGCCCGCCTTTTCATAGAGGGGCACTTCTGTTAGGAATGTATAAGCCTCCCCCGCCGTCAGGCGCAAGGGATGAAAAATTTCACCCGACTCTAAAAGGCCTGCAACAAAGGGGCTCTCTTCGGCCGTTCGGGTGACCGTCGCAAGAAGGTTTAAGAGCTTTGCCGTATCCTCTTGATATTCCACGAGCGCATTTTTGAGTGGCAGATGGCGGATCCCGGCGTCCAGTTCCGAAGCATAGGTCGCTAAAAACGCAAACGGATAGTCCGCATCCTTACTCTCCACCAGGTGAAAAAAGACGCGGCCGATAGGCACCAGATCGGCGCCCGAATCCTGAAAGTATTTAGCCACAGTGCCACCATAGTCGAAGAGATCCGCGTGAAGGGCGTCCTCGATGCCTTGCCAGATAAGTCGGAGCCATTCCGGGTTAATATGTTCCGCACCGGAGATGTAGGGAACTTCCAGCATAAGGCGCTCGGCTTGGACATCCGACAACGTGAGATGGACCGTCTGTCGATTGTGCTCTAAATCCTCGATTCGCGCTAATTGCTTCACATAGGCTCGAGCGAGTCTGTGAAAAAATTGGATCGAACCCGAGGCAATCTCGGCATACTCTTTCATGCCTAAGTGCAGCAAAGCGCGATAGGGATGGTCAGTGAGCTCTTGCACCAATAGAGACTGCAGAGCTTCTCGTTGCGCATCTAACGGGGGCGATGTGACATCCCAATCCCAAGTAAATCCCGTAGGAAGAATCACAAAGACTAGGCTATGCTGCGAGGTGTCGGCTAATATGGTGACGAAGCCTCCCGGATACTTTCGATTACACCGATTGTACGTGATCGGCGGTGACTTTTTGTACATGGTAGCATACTGGTTGAACCCAGCGGATCCCGGGGTAGGTGTTTGCATACCGCACCAATAGTCGATATGCTGGTAATCAACCGATAACAAAGGAGTCTCGCCATGTGGGATCTGACATACACCATAACCGAGGATATGTTGCTCTACCCAGGCATTCCCCAGCCCGTTCTTCACGACTTTGCCACTGCAGAAAACGATGGCTATGGCCTATCCAATTATGCGTTCTGGAATCATTTAGGCACTCATATTGATGCCCCGACGCATTTCTTTGCCGATGGCTTGTCACTCGATCAATTCCCGATAGATGCTTTTATTAGGCGTGTCCACACCATACACTGCGAAGGCGAGGACTCGATCAGCGCATCCTTTCTCTCTCATGCGGTTCACGGGATTCCTCCTACCGATGGCCTTTTGCTTCTCACCGGACAATATCGTTACTGGGGTACGCCACGGTATTTTGATCCCTTTCCGGTGCTCACCAAAGAAGGTGCAGAATACCTTATGGGAGAAGGTTACTCCATGATCCTGGTGGATGCGCCGTCGGTGGACCCGGTCACGACTGACACCTTTCCTATCCACCGAATCGTGTTGCAACACCCCGTCCTTATTGTGGAGAACCTCGCCTAT
The DNA here is from genome assembly GCA_021795465.1 of Bacillota bacterium. Classification (GTDB taxonomy): domain Bacteria; phylum Bacillota; class Sulfobacillia; order Sulfobacillales; family Sulfobacillaceae; genus JAKADJ01. Next base: position 619 of record JAJYPK010000111.1, on the reverse strand, counting down.
CAAGAGGACCTCCCGGATTCTTTTCACGTCACGGCCCTTCCGATTAAAGTCAGAAACTCTAACGGTTGTCCCGCCCGGATCATAGCCACCCGATGAGGACTCTAGTCTGAGGCATCCCAGTTTTTGTTCTTAAATAGCCAGGACTGTCCTGCTACTGCCGCTCGATTTATTGAAGAATTAGAATCACACAACCACACAACAATAGTTTATGGATCCGTGACGAATTTGGTCAATGTCTTAAGACCTTGGAAACTCAAAGCTACGCACAGGAAATTAAAGACATTCTTTTGCGGACTTATAACGGAAAAGAAGTTGCGCGGCGCACTAAAAAATATGAAATTGTTGTCAAAGATCCAGCCCTTACTATTCTCGGGCTTACGGTCTATTCAACATTCCTCGATATCATTACACCGGATTCTTTACTCGATGGATTTGCTCAACGATTTAGCTATCTATGTGATTGCAAAAAAAGATCCAAAACGGCCCATGCGTAAATTCCCTTGGTATAACTTCCAAGTCTGGGAAGGAACGATTCGGTAGCCTCGTTCTTTCCGGACAATGGTACATCAATATCACGTCAACGAATTGGGGGTTGTATGGGGATTCATCGCCCTGTATC
>JAJYPK010000110.1 GCA_021795465.1 Bacillota bacterium | reverse complement strand
GCGTTTGATTAGAGTAACGTCTATATCCGAGAGTTTCCCTGGCTAAGTAAAGTCACATCGCTTAGAATGTACTAAACAATAAATGTGGAGGAAGAATATGAGCGAGATCGATCGTGCACAGGGGATGCTGGTTGAGGCGTTGGGTCGGCAGAGCCTCTTTTGGGGACTCGGTAAGATCACCGGAGAACTCTACGCCGTACTCTATACGTCCGAACTTCCTGTCTCCCTTGCGGAGCTGGCGAAAACGCTTGCAGTCACCAAGGGCAATGTGAGTATTGCCGTGCGGCGACTGGAGGATTTAGCTATGGTCCGGCGGCAGTTTGTTGCAGGTGACCGTCGCGTCTTTTTTGTTGCCGAAACAGATTTTTGGCTGATCGCCCGACGCTTCTTGGAGCGCCGGCATCGTCCGGAGTTTGATGAATCCTTTCGGTTGGTTCGGGAAAGTCTCACCGAAGTCGAGTCCCCTAATGCCGAATCTAATCGAAGCATACGGGCCGAACGGATTCGAGCCTTGCTTAATTTTTACGAAGACATCGATACGGTCACGAATATGCTACTGGAGTTAGAACCCACGCAGATGCAGGCGATGGTAAAGACGATCACAAGTTTTGTCGCGTCTCAGGCGTAGGGCCCGTCCCGCTCAAGGGTTGGCGAGTGCACGGCGTACCTTAGTAGGCGGGATGTCTCTAGCGGCCACCTTGCCGTCTCATACCCGCTCGGTCAATTTTGTCATCAGCGGTAGAACGCTTTAGTCATATCAACATGTCGAGGATGCGCCGGAACTTCGTGTTAAAGCAGGGGGCAGTAGGCTCGAATGGATGACAGTCCTTATAAACGCGGACATCCTTTCAGCCCGTACTAGGCTATTCGTCCTACTGGCAGATTGTAAGACGTACCCAAGGAGAATGGTGATAGTGCGGTTAATCACAGCATTAGCGACGTCTCAAGCGGTTAGTCTCATCACCATGCCTATACCCCTGTCCTTGCGGCTCGTCGCGATGGGACTGGCGGTGATGTTGGTGTGGTGGGGGATGGGCCAGCGATACAAAGTATTGGGGGGCATGCCCCAACCCAGTCAAGAATTAGTGGCATGGTGGGAGAATCGGGCGGTGGAATTAGACGACTTCTCCCCGTTGGTCAAATGGTACATCGTTATTTTCGGATTTAACGGAGCCTCATGGGCACAGGGTATCTTTCGGCGGGGCGCCATGGTGCGCGGGTCGCACGGCTACATTGTGGTGGATGGTGCGAATCCCCCGCTGCCTTTGGATATTGTGCTACAAAGCGCGTTTATGCTATGGCTCGCGAGTACCACGATTCTTTTTCTGTGGCATCCTTTTTCGCTACCGATTTTAGGATTCGTCGGGATGATTGAATTTCTGGTCTGGCGCTGGTTGGCAATAAAAGCACTGATCGCGTTATCCGTGCCCCTCGGCTCGTCCCCGATTAGTCATTCTACATTGCGCGCCATCTACTTTCCCCAGAACCCCCTAGTGGCCCGTCGGGTCCGCGGGCTGGCAAGGTACAACGGACGAGCGCTAACCATTTTTATCGACGCCGGATTACTCGAATCCAATCGTGGGAGCATTGATGAAGTGGTGCTCCATGAAGAAGCCCATGTGCTCCTAAAGCACCCCCAGGCAACCTATTACCTGGGATTGGCGTATATTGTGGTCCTCGGCTTGACCGTGGGAGGCGCTTACGTGGCCATGTCCCATGCAGAACCCCTTTCGACGGCGCTGGTTTTGGATGGATGTGCGCTGTCGTACTTTCCGATATCTATTATGATGCGCAACTCTTTTGAAAGACGCGCACAGGAATATTCACAGACGTTATCGTTGATGGAACGGTGATCTAGTGCACGATGGCGGGTTCTGAACAAATTCGTTCGTGGCGTTGCCGATGACGCATGGGTGGAGGAACCTACTTGGCCTTCGCTTGATTGGGTCACGCAAACACTAGCTCCTGTAACCAAAATGTTTTCATTTAAGCTGTTATAAAAAAATCATCACAGGCGTTTAACTATGTAGAAGGACCAGAAAGTCGGAAAAGGAGGATATGGATTTGTTGCAACGCACCCCTCACCCCCTTGATCCGGCGTGGATTGACACCCTATATGCCGAAAAATTTGATTCTCTGGTGCGTGACGCTTATCGAATAGTGGGGAATGTTTCACAAGCGGAAGATGTTGCACAGGAAGCCTTTGCCGTCCTGATCACGAGCCCACCAAAAGATTTAGGCAAAATTTACAACTGGCTTCGGACGGTTGTCCGTCATCGTTCTATCGATCTATTACGGGAATCGAAACGCGACCAAGCTCGGGTGGTGCCCGACCAAGAGGTGTCATCGGCCGAAGAAAATGCCCTGGCCACCATTGACCGGCAAAAAATCCAAGAAGCACTCACCAGACTCTCTACCCGTGATGCCAAGGCTCTTTGGCTTCGCCACTCGGGTTTTTCGTATCAGGAAATCGCCAGAATCGCTGATATTCCCGAGAACCAAGTCGGCGTTATTTTGCTTCGGGCCATGAACAAATTGCGCATCCTGTATTCCGACGTTCAGCGCACGAAGGAAACTCCCACACATGAATACGAGGAGGTCAAAACCCATGTCCATTCCCTGTCCGGACGACAGCCTTTGGCTGCGCCTGGTCGACCAAGACACTAACCAATCGGAGAGCGAGGTCCTAGACAGCCATTTGGAAGAGTGCGCACTCTGTCGGCAAACTGTCCAAGGCATTGCCGCGCTGACCACATGGACAGATATGGCCTTAGACGGGTCCGAGAAGGCCCCTGACCTTCCCCTGCGCAGACCGCGGTTTCCGCGGGTGACCAAGAAGCACCTGACTTGGGGCGTTGCGGCCGCCATTTTGGCGGTGGCAGCCATGCCTGCCCCACGAAGAGCATTGGCGGAGATGTTTACCTCGATCAAACCCAGTCATCTTGCGGCGGTTTCGCTAACCCCGGGCCAAATGTCGCAAATTACCCAGAAGATCATGCAACACGGGAAGGTAGGCCTTTCCGATTACGGGTCGATCACGACGGTCAGGGCTCCCCAATCCTTTTCGGCCAGCTCGATACCAAGCCTTTTGCAACGGGCAAAACTTCCGAATCACTGGACTAATAAATTTGCCCGTGCTCCGTACCTCGGATTGACGGGGCAGACCACCGGCACCTTGGTGCTCAGACTGAATGTCTCCCATATCAACCAGCTAATCCGCATAGAGGGAGGAACCCACTTCTTTCCTCAGACTCTGTCCAATGTGCCAATCACCTTAAAAATTCCCACCTCGACGTCCGTCAATTTGCAAAAGGGCTCCTCTCAGTACAATCTCACCGAGATGGGTATTCCAAGTCTTCAAGTCCCGGGAAACGCTCACTTGACACAAACCGCCGCCGCCATCGAATCACTTCCCTTCCTGCCGCCACAAGTGCAGTCCGCCTTGGGTGCCCTGCGAAGCCGCCTAGCAAACACCGTAGTTATTCCCTTGCAAGGTGGAAAGACGCGCCACATTCAGTTTGATGGCCATGCCGCGATACTGAATACTCAAAACGGTTCTGTCACCATCGCCTGGCTCGGCCGACACGCCCTCTACGATCTCACGTATTATGGGCCGAAATCTTCAGGCTCTGTACTCCAGGAGGTTTCCGCTTGGTTCCGTTGAGCCGCAATGCCGTTGAGACAGTGGCCCTGTCTAAACGCTATCACGAGCGGTGGGCTGTCGACCAGGTGACGTTGGTTGTTCGGCAAGGAGAAGTGTTCGGACTTTTGGGCCCCAACGGCGCGGGGAAAAGCACTTTTGTCAAAATGCTATTGGGTCTGGTCCAGCCCACGGGCGGGACCGCCCGTCTGTTGGGAAGCTCATATCGAGACCACCGAGTCCGGGCTCAGATCGGCTACCTTCCCGAGCTTTTTCGATACCAGCCTTGGCTAACGGTCAACGAGGTGCTGGTTTTTCACCAACGTCTAGTGGCTCCACGTTCCCGACAGGTGCTGGCTATCCCCGAGGTGTTGCAAAAGGTCGGGTTGACCGACCGGGGACGGGACCGTGTAAAATCTCTGAGCAAGGGGCTACAACAACGATTAGGGCTGGCAGTGGCCCTGGTCGGCAATCCATCTTTGCTCTTTTTGGACGAACCCACGTCAGCCATGGATCCACTGGGTCGCCGCGATATCAATCATCTTATCCGCCAACTGAAATCGGAAGGTAAAACGATCTGTCTGAACAACCATCTTCTTTCCGACTTGGAAGATTTGTGCGACCGGGTAGCCGTCATTCAAGAAGGCCGAGTGGTAGGTATAGGGACCCTCAATGAGGTCTTAAAGCCTCAATCCCAGTACTACTTTCACACAGGCCGTGTGTCAGACGAGACCATGGGGGCGATGGGGGAAGAAGGCTTAAGGGTTGACCGCGCGCCTGGGGGGCTTCGGATCGCCGCACACCACGAACAATTGCCGGGCGTTCACCGCCTTTTGATCCGCCTTGAGGTTGATGTCTACGAGGTCACACCGGTCAAGACCTCTCTGGAACACTGGTTTTTGGAACAACTGCAACAGGAGCCGGAAGCGGTGAGGCAATGACAGCAACCATTCGCGCAACCATTAAAGAGGCATTCCGGCGCCAGACCCTTGTAGTCAGTGTGGTTTTGGTGACCCTGCTCATGGCAGCCCTATGGTATTTCGTTGCTCACCAGCAAAAGGCTGCCATCGCAAACGCCCCGATGGTCAACACTTTTCAATCCGTGACGGCTCTGGGCTTGGGAAGCTTTATGATCAACTTGGTGGTGGCGTTTTTTGCCATCTTTTGCCTTAGTGGAAACCTTTCATCAGAAATCGAAACCGGCACCCTAGCCGCCGTGGCAGCCCGTCCGATTGTGCGGTCTCGCATCCTTCTGGGAAAATGGATCGGGATTGCCCTGATTGAGATCGGTTACGTCTCGTTAGTTTTCGCAGGCGTTATCGGCATCATCCTTACGTACAATCCTTGGGTTACCCCAGCCGGTCAACTCCTCGCGGCCTGGGGTCTCTTTGTTTTGGAAGGCTGGCTGTTGTCCGCCGTGGCTCTCCTTTTGTCGGTTTGGCTCTCACCGGTCGCTGGCGGAGTGGGACTTTCCATCCTTTATTTTACCGAGTTTGTGGCTGGCGCCTTTTCGCAATCCGTGGGCAGCCAGGCATCATCGGTCCATGCGGCGACTTCCGTTCTAGCCCTGCTATTGCCGACCGATTCATTATATCGGCGCGCCACATTCGAGATTTTTGGAGGACGTCACAACCCCTTGGTAGCCGTCCTCGGCAATCTTGGCCCGTTTGGGGTCAATTTCACCCCATCTTGGGGTACGGTCGTTTACGCTTTGATTTATCTAACCGGGATTTTGGCTCTGGTCGTAAAAATTTTTAAGCGTCGTGACATCTGACGGATTTGTCGTCTTGCGACGGCCACAGGTGCTATCCCATAGCGTGTGGCCCATGTGTGTGGGCAGGAGATAGGTCGCCGTAAAAGCGTGGAGGAGGGTGGGCGACAAACCGCGCACTCTTAAGATCCACTACGGTTTCCCGACTTGGCGCCTCATGTCTGACAAAACGGCGCTTGGGGCATATTGCTTCTCGTCAAAGACAACCTCTATGCGTTGTGTCTTTAGATTTATCCCGTAGTTTGATGGCAAACGTTTTGTCGTGTTGGTTCTTAAGACTGGAAATCTTCGGCTGCCGTTTCCTTCAACAAGGTGGGTCACACCATCCATGACAACCGTGACATTCTCATCGTCCGCGATGCGGTGAAACGGATTGGTGTGGGGAACGCTGGGCGGTTTGGTCCGCCCAGCCTGGCCAAAAAATTATTTTTTTGATGGGGAAACCTTTATGGGATAGAAACGGTTTACTTAATGGAGGAGTTTACTGTGATCTTCGCGAATTGTTCCATGGACAATATGCATTATCATCGAGGAGGAGCCTCATGTTTCGATTATCGACAACGATGTTTAAATCTGGTACAAGCCTAGCGGTGGTTTCTGTGATTACGGCAGGACTCCTTGCGATCCCGTCTCATTCCCACGTCAACGCGAGTTCGACCGCAGCCACGACTAAACCCGTGGCACTCTATGCCACCGCACCTCAAGCCCGAACCGGGCAAGGGGTGACCTTGATGGCGGCCACGCATTCGGCATTGGCACCGGGTCAGTCCCTCTCAATCATTAATGTCACTACGAATCAAACGATTAATACGATTACCCAGGGGACGACGGTTAGTACCACCGTGACCCACCACAGCGCCACCACCCAGAAGTTTGCCGCGGTGGTCACGACCGAAAGCTCGCCACTCACGGTCAGTTGGGTCGATCGCCCGATCGGGAACAACGCGGGATACGCCAATACTGCTGGGCAGACCGTGACACTCAATACCTCGAGCCAGGCCGCGGCAACCTTACCGCTCACTGTCACCGCAACACCCGTCGGATTTAAATCGCCTACATACCAATTTTGGTGGGCTATGCAGGGTGGATCGTGGCATACGTCTGGGAGCTTTAGTGCCAAGCACACGATGTCCATCGTTCCACCCCGCAATGGCTTTCTCTCGGTGGTGGTATACGCCCGCGAGGCGACGGCTCCTTCTCATGAGACGTCGGCTCAACAGGCCCAGTATGAAGCGAAATCGGATACCTCGGTGGTGACGGTGGGCCCTCCTGTGGATTTAGGGGGATCAGGTAGCGGTGTCAGTCAAAACGGGTGGGCCTCTTTGACCACCGCAAATCAGGTGGCTGTGGGTGGCAATATTACTCTTCGTGCGAATGTGACGGGCGTTGCGACACCTCTTTATCAGTTTTGGTTCGAGAGTCCGAAGAACGGGTGGCAAAGCAGTGGGGCCTATACCACTAACCCGAATTTTCAAGTGTCCGCTGTGACCCCGGGAACTTGGCACGTGGTGGTCTATGCACGGCCTTTAAATTCACCACCGAATGAAACCACCGCACAGCGCAGTCAACTGGAAGTCGAAAGTCCTGTGGAGTCGGTCATCGTACACTCCTAGGGTAAGGGTTGTCGCGATGGAGCAATCGGATCCCGTATTGAGATCCCCGTTTCATCGAAGGACGGGGGTCTCAATACGGGACCATCATATAAGTGACCCCTATCTTTCCGCGTCAAATCGGCATCGTGCAATCGGTCGAGGATCTCATCAATTGGAAGAGAGGTAGGAGTTCATGTCAGAACTCATTCGCAAGATGGGCCAAGTCGCCCTTCCCGCGCGTAATCTTGATCGTGCTATCGCCTACTATCGGGATGTGCTTGGACTTCCCTATATCTGGCACAATGCTCGCTTGGCATTGTTTCAGGTGCAAGAGACCCGCCTGCTTATTGAAATCCCCGAAGTACCGGAGTTCGACCACCCCGGATCGGTGATCTACTTCGATGTGGCAGATATTGAGGAGGCAGTACGGGAACTGGAGCACCGTGGCGTGGTCTTCGATGATGTTCCTCACCATATTGGAGATCTCGGGGATGTGGCGGTTTGGATGACGTTCTTTCATGACCCTGAGGGCAATATGTTGGCCCTGCAGTGTGAGCGGCCAATATAGAATCTCAACCGGCGATATAGCGGGTGGCCTCAACTATGGCCTAGGTGTTAAATTCACATGGCGGTGAACCATTCGGAAAAGACGCATATGGTACCGATGTGGTCCGGCCACGAATGTTGTCATGAGGCCACTTTAACGAATGCCCCGATTCGGTATCGAATCGGGAGCTTTATGGAAAAGAAGGTATCCGATATGCATTGTCAGTGCTCCATGAAATGGCGTGACGCTTCTCTCTAAATCGATTGGAGAGAGGAGACTAAGAATGGAACCCTATCTGATGGAACAGTTGACGGATGCGGTTATCAGCGTGGGGGCGACTCGGTTTGGCGTATCGTCAGCCCAACTAACCCCATGTTATAGCTCGATGAATGGTGTTTATGAATACGAAAAGTCTGGCACGCCATGTATTTTACGATTTACTCCCCTTGCGCATCGTACCGTCAATTTAGTCCGCGCCGAAATCGCGTGGTTGTACGACTTGGCCCGTCGCGGGGTACCCGTGTCACCCCCAATTCGTTCGATCCTCGGCCATTTTGTCGAAGTGGTACCCGCCGGATTTTCCGTCACAGCGTTTCTCAAAGCCCCAGGGCAGTCGGTGACTTACCCAGATTGTCTGCACGACCACGATCTGTATTACCATTGGGGTCAGACCCTGGGACAATTGCATGCGGCATCCGTGTCGTACGAGCTGACTTTGCCCGCTATTCGGCGCAATGCATGGCACGAAAATTTCTATCTTCGCCACGTGCGGGAGTTTGTTCCCGATTATCAAGTGCGCCGTAAAACCCCTTGCCTTTAGCTATGGGGATATAAGGCGCTCGCCGCCAGGCGAATCTTTGGTATTTACACGCTAACCCCTAGCATATACTACACATAGCAAAAGTAACCACAGACTCGATATCGAGCGAGTGGCTAGGGGGCTTTTGGCGAACCCTTTGCGAGTAAAGCTCACTTCGGTGAGTTCCTCGTAAGAATCCCCCGCTTTTAGGCGCGGGGAGTGTCAAGACGATCCCGTATATTCCCGTCTGCCCGACATTATTGCAAGACTTGGACGATTACCTCGCCAACGTGGGGTGTTTGGGCTCATCCACGGAGATGTTCATGTGGGCAATGTGCAGCGTGATGGAGCGACAATCACCCTATTCGACTTCGACGAAGCCCAATACGGTTGGTTTCTCGACGATATCGTGACACCAATGTACTACCTGCTCTATGTGTACGGCGGACAAGAGGGTCGTGCGCTCCGTCAGTCCCAAGCCCAGCGCTTCTTGGGGAATTTTTTGCCAGGCTACCAAGAGGCGTTCTGGTTTGATGATCGGTGGCTCATCAACATCCCGTTGTTTCTGCAATTGCGGGAAGTTATCGTGTATATAGGCATGTGCAAAAACCACCCGGGTCTGGCAAATCTAAACCAGTGGGGTCTAGACTTTATGGCGGAAGCCCGTCTACGCATGGAGCAAGGCGAACCGATTGTGAATCTATGGAGTTAACCCCGAGACGTTAAGTCAATTTCCCGGCACCTGAGTTCGATATGCATCCACCCCGAGCGCATTCAAGGTGTTCGGCTTCATACGAAAGGTTGTGCCAAGAAGCCACGGCATAATTGACGAGACCGTCGTCGGGCTGACAGAGGAGTCTAATTCGCTAGATGGTGTCAATACTACCGTGGAACAACCTATAAGGGATTACCGTGCCAACCTGCTGAGGTTGGCTGGCTATCCTCTACACATTTCGAAGCATTGGCAACTTCGAGATACTTCGGAACAGCGGCGTGACGTTCGTGAGAATACAAAGGATCATTGGACAGTGGAGGCGGATAGCCATAATCGATGTTTGCGTGGCCATAAAACTCGGCACGATCATCCAAGACTTCTAAACCCAAAGTCCTCACAGCTTCGGCTCGCACCACGACAAGATCTCGGTATGGACCTTTCAAAATGTAGGCGGCCTTATCCTTACTACGGGACCGATCATACAGACTGTCATCCAAGGCAAAGACGGCTTCGTGCTGGGAGAGGGGCCGCACGTGTTGGTACACGTGACGTGCCACGCGACTCAAGAGGCGCCGCCAGTGCCAGCGAGGATTATTCAAGAACCGGTAAATCACATCTTTTTGGAAAGGCGTGTCGTTGTCGGAGCGGGTATCTAACCAACGCCAAAAATTACGTTGCGAAAAAATCAGACCGAGGAGAAACTGCACGACGATTTGTGGAGCCACGCCGAGAGCGGCCTTTCGAATACCGGATCCTTTCAGGAAAAAATCGTATCTTTTTCAGCGACCTCTCCAAACTGCCCGGTGATTCGCATGGATGAGAAGCCGTACCAACTACTCGATGAGGCCCGGCAACCGATTCCCATGAAACCCGCAAAGCCGTTGCGGGAGGATAGCGAGTATCTTCGTAACGGAACGTGCAGCATCTTCTTGTTCACGGAGCCGTTGGCCGGATGGCGTCATGTGGCGGTTCGCGAACAGCGGACCCGCATTCAATGGACGGAACAAATCCCGGATTTGCTGGAGGTTCATTACCCCGACGTTCCAAAGTTCAAACTGGTGATGGACAATCTGAACACCCACAACATCGCTTCGCTTTACCATGCATTCGATCCAGAAACCGCACGGCGCTTAACCAAACGTTTGGAGATTCACTATACGCCGAAGCATGGCAGTTGGCTGAACAGAAATCGAGTTGAGCGTCATGACCGGCCAATGCTTGGGACGCCGCGTCCCTTCTCTGAGCCAATTAGCCTTCGAACTATCCGCTTGGGAGACCACACGTAATGCCTCTCAAAAGGGTGTGGATTGGCAATTTACTACGGATGATGCCCGTATCAAACTTAAGCACCTTTATCCACAATTTAAGGATTGATGGTCTACTAGGTTTCCTTAAAAACTTTTGTCTGATACAAGGATTCGAGTGCAAATGTTCTTTACCGAATCAAAGGTATCACATGCTAAGATTTCTTCTTTCTTCATCCATCTTACTTCTGAAACTTCTTCGAGTTGTATTGTGACATCTGATTCATCCGATTCCATTAGATAGATAAAGTCAACATGCATGTGCTCTACATCTTTGTTATTTGCTGGGATCAACTCATGTAGAATAAAAAAAGGTGCCGGTACCTTTCTTTCTTGGTCTCCAAATAACTCGAGATCTGGAGAGGGATCAATTATCTTTGCTTCGATCCCTGTCTCTTCAAAAACTTCCCGGAGAGCACCTTCATAAGGGAGTTCATTTGGCATTAGGTGTCCACCTGGTGGTAGCCATTTCTTCAGTTTATTGTGGAAGATTACAAGCAACTTGCTTTTATCTTTATTCGTGACAAAACCAGTCGCAACAAAGTCATTTCTCATGTCATTTTCTCCCCACTGGATATAGAAGTTACTTATTGCGAACGGCCGAGTAAAAGGGGGCCAGGGAGACCATACCATACGCATGAGATCTTGGGAAGATATTGAAGGAGGATTTTCCAAAGATTGAAAATGAAATGCATGGAGTCTTCGACGGATTCTTCTTGTATTCAGGGAACATTAGCTGATCGTCGTGGCGATTCCAGATGGGCACAAACCGGATGAGGATCGGCGTCGGACCCGGATGATTATTCGCGTCGGGCGGAGGCCCTGTGGGCCGTGTGCCCGACGCGAATCCCAGCCCATCGGGCTGATCTCTT
>JAJYPK010000109.1 GCA_021795465.1 Bacillota bacterium | reverse complement strand
GTCGGCTGACCGTCGATTCCGAGGCGTGTGACGTCCCGATTCGTTTTGACGTAGAGGGCGACCAAGTGACGGCCCATCTGAAGGTCCATGAATCTACCGCGGAGCGCGTCTCGGTTCTTAATGATCGCGCCTTTGTGGTTGCAGAACATCCCCTAGTTATGGAAGACACCGAGACGGTCACAGTGATTCTGGCGTTTGGAGGAGCCCTTTATGCCATGGTCGATAGCGAGCAGCTAAATCTTTCGATCACGGTGCACAACGTGGACGAGCTTCGGCAATGGGCGATGCGTATAGGGAATGCCTTTTCTGCGACCGACTCCCCGACGCATCCTTGGGATGTGTGGCGGGATAGACTCAAGGGCGTGATTTTTACCGATCAACCATCGGACCCTACTTCCTTTTCAAAGACCCTCGTCGTAGGCACCGATGGCCAGGTTATTCGCTCGGGCGCGAGCGGGGCATTGAGTGCCGCGATGGCGATTTGGGACTATCAGGGTTTGTTCCCCCGTAACCAACCCTATGCGGTAGAAGGCCTGGAGGGGGCCATCCGCTATGGACGGGTACTGGGGGTGGATGAGACGATCGGCGCATACCCTAGCGTGCGGACAACCATCGAGGGACAGGCTTATTGTGTCGCCTTTCGCCGCTTTTTCGTGAATCCAGAGGACACCCTGGGACCTTTTTTAATCCGCTGAGCGACTTTCGTGGAGGGGTCCAAAAGAACCGTAAAGACCAGGAGAGGATGAGTGAAACCATTATGCGCGAAGCCCTAAAGAGATTTCAAGAAGTCCTAGCCACAAAGAATTTTGATGGGGTCCTGGTGGCAGCGCCCGAAGATTTAAGCTCAACAAATCTACGCTATCTTAGTGGATTTACCGGTAGTTCTGCGTATCTCGTGATTACGGCAACCCAGGCATGGCTGTTGACAGATTTTCGTTATGTGGACCAAGCGTCAGAGGAATGCCCGGACTATGCGATCGTTAGGCACGGGCCCAATATTGGGGAATCGATCGCAGAGATTTGTCGGGCGCATCGGATTGGAGTGTTGGGATTTGAGGACGATAAGGTGCCCTACCAACGGTGGCATCGCTGGAATGATCAGATCCCGGTGGTCTGGCGTCCCTTGGGGAAGCTCATCGAAGAACTACGTTTGATCAAGAACGCTGACGAGATTGCTATCCTCAGAGAAGCGGCTCGTATTGCCGGCGAGTCGTTGTTAGAGGTTCTTCCTACCGCTATCGGATCGACTGAAATAGATCTCGCCTTCGCACTAGAATTTGCCATGCGTCGGCACGGCGCCGAATCGTTAGGATTCTCGACGATAGTGGGATCAGGAGAGCGCGGAGCGCTCCCGCACGCGCATCCCACATTACGCCCGATCCGATCCGGCGAGATGGTCACCATCGATTTTGGGGCCGAGGTCCAAGGTTACAAGTCCGATGAAACCGTCACCGTAGCCGTGGGAAATGTGTCCGAGCAGATGCGGCAAATCTTTGATATTGTGGCCGAAGCTCAAGCGCTTGGCATCTCGGCCGCAAGGCCTGGAGCGACTACCCGTGACGTGGATTCTCGGGTGCGCACATTCATTGAGCGGGCGGGTTACGGCGAGGCTTTCGGCCATGGGACGGGTCACGGGGTGGGTCTAGACGTTCATGAGAATCCGTTTGCATCTCCGGATCCACGAAGTGAGCAAGTGTTAGTCCCGGGCATGACCCTCACTGTGGAGCCGGGTATCTATCTCCCTGGCATTGGAGGAGTGCGGCTTGAAGATACCGTGGTGATAACGGAGCATGGTAATGAACGCTTAACTATTGTCCCAAAAGAGTTCCGTAGCATAGGCTAGGCATCGCTAGACGGGAAAAACCTCGAGGGGGACCGGATAATGTTTACTCCAATAACGAGAGGTATCTGGCGCTGGGCGGTACCAGATCCCGAGGATCATTGGCTCATGGTGGGTCATTTGATGGAAGATGTCGATGGGGTGGTGTTGGTCGACCCTCCGATGCATCCGGACCTCCCAAAATGGCTCCATCGAATGGGTGGTGTCGGCGCCATTGTCCTCACCACCCATGACCATACACGCGGGGCTCGATATCTGAGTCGTGCCTTTCAGTGTCCGATATATATTCCTCATCAGGCATCGCCCGAAGCCATCCGCCGGGCGGGTATCACAGATCCCGTGCCTTATGACGAAACGACGAGACTCCCGGTCGGCCTTCGCCCGTTACGATGTCGGGTCCGTTTACCTATGTGGGAATCCCAACGCCCCTATCTCGATGAAATGATGTTGATTTACAAGACCCACACCGTCATCGTCGGGGACGTCGTCATGGGGGACGATAAGGGTCGCCTTCAAGCCTGTCCGGAAGGATTTAACGATCCTGCGGATCTCGTTAAAGTACGGGCTTCATTAACCGCTTTTACTGAAACATTGCCTTCGCAAGTCGATATCCTGTTGGCGTCCCACGGGACGGATCTTTTAAAAGACTTGCGAACCCAAATGAAATATCGGGACTCGATGTTGCCTCGATCATCGCGCTAAAGTTTTCTGATGTGGCTTGCAGAGACAAAACATGGCTGGGACACCCGCGTGAAATTGCAGATGTCTCTGGTGTGGAGGGGAAGTCATTGTTGCGGGGCCGATTAGAGGAAGTTATAGACCTCGGCGCGGGATTTTGGATCTGGCGGGTGCGCCACCCGTACTGGAAACCGAGTGACGATTGGGATCCGGTGGTCACGACCACAGTAGTCAAGTCCCGGGGCGAGGTCTTTGTCATTGATCCCATCGCTCCCGACGATGCCGCCAAGATCGTCTGGGAGCGTCTCGATGTGGATCCACCGACTCAGCTTGTGGTGGTCAAGCCGGATCATGTGCGGGATGTGGATTGGTTTGCCGATCGATATGGTGCCACGGCTTGGGGGCCGGGTCTTGTTGACCCCACCGATATACCCAGCACTCGATTGTCTCCGATCTATCCCGGCACTGAACTGCCCGGAGGCATCGTAGCCCTCAACGCCGGGCGCTGGGGAGTCGAGACGCCGCTATGGCTACCCGATCAGCAGACGCTGGTGTTCGCGGATGCCCTAACTGAAAGAAACGGTGGGCTACGCATTTGGTCGACGCCTTGGGATGAGGCAGGGCCACGGCACGCGCTTGGGAGGTTGCTCCGATTACCTTTCAAATGGGTGATCATTTCCCACGGCTTTCCGGTGCATGGGCGACAAGCCTATGTCCGTGCTCTCAAATGGGATCCCTGGATGTCCGATGAGTTGAAAGAATGGGCCCAAACGATTGAGCCATATCGAAAATTACTCGGGCTTCAGAACTGGCCAACCGAATGAGAAGCATTCACACCAGCCAATCACCTCTTCAGAAACACGATGAATGGCGAGTCGTAATGACCCCCTTACATCTTCGATGTGTGGGTAAACTGGTCCTATATGCAATATCGCATTGCCAACTTATATATAGATAGGATCTCCATCGATTGAGACGAGTTAAATGGCTAAGCAGTATCGAGGAAGCCAAACCACCCATGAGAGAGTAGCTCCTTGATATTTTCGAAACCTGTGAGTAACGGAACAAGTCATGGTGGCGTTTTAGCTTAGAGGAAGCTCACCTGGCATGAAATCCGACATGATGTGAACCGGGATGGCGTTCATTCTGGTGGCCGTTCTTACCGGCTGTTACCCCAAGTTATGGCATTGGGGAGGGAACAGGGGCTTTCTCCTTGGTGACCCATGACCGTTAAGTTACCAAACTCGTAACAGTTATCGCCTAAATCCCCACCGTAGGCAATTTCCAAGGGGACGCAAGGATGAATGTAGTTTCCCCCGAGAGGAGATCCGAGATGTCCCCATTAAAGGGTTAGAACCTGGGACTCCTAGCACTTTTCACCCTCACCGGGTGCGGTGCTACGCCCCGTCTGATCGCGAAACCACCCTCTTCCGCGAAGGCGGTACCGGCTCTCCCGCTTTCCTTAGACCGCATGGTGATGCAGACTGGTCAAGATGGCTGGGGTTTAGCATCCGGCGCGGTGGTCATGACCCAGGATGGCGGGCGTCTTTGGCACCGTGTGACCCCTCGAGGATTTCCCCAGACCTCTGCCCGATTGCTGAGTTTAGGGTCGCTCACCGCGGCCTTTCCCACGCCCCAAGTGGGAGTGATTGCCCAAGAACGCGCCACCACCATACGCGTATGGTGCACGAATGATAGCGGAGCCCATTGGCAGGTCATTACGTGGCACGCGCCCTCGGCCATTATTCAACGGGAATTTTTTGAGGGTAGAATCCAACTGCACTTTATGAATGCGCACGAAGGCCTACTCCTGTTAAGTGCTCCCGGTAATCTAGGGTCCAGTACGGATGCGTTGTTAGAGACCACCAACGGCGGCCGTCAGTGGCAACTCGTTCCTCCACCTACGCTTGCTACGCCGTATATGGGTCCGTCACCGATTGCGGTCTTAGCCGACATCTCCGGTCTTTCCCTGAATTCGAATGGGTGGGGCGTAGCCCGGATCAACACGGTGTTGTGGGGGAGCGCTTGGATCCTAACCACCACCGACGGGGGTCGTTCATGGTCCTCCCAGACGGTGCCATTGCCCACCGGTTCCACACGGGATCCCGTGTACGAAGGGCCTCTCGTCGTTGCGAGCCCGCAAACTGCGTGGCTTTGGGTCTCCCTCTACCAGCGCAGCACCCAACAATGGTTCCTGGCACACACCACCGATGGCGGGCATCAGTGGACGCGTATCTCTTGGACTCACGCCATCCCCCAGCCGAGTACGTTAGGGGGGCTCTTCTTATGGCCGCAAGCCCAAAACATTGTCGTAGGGATGGCCGATCCCCAAGGCACGGAGCTCTGGCGATGGTCTGCCACCACGGGCATCTGGCGCCGACTGTCACAACTGCCGGTGACCCGGATCCAATCCGTCTCCCTCTTACCGAATGGAGACGGATGGCTCATCGGCGGCGGCCAAATCTTTCAAACGACCAACGGAGGCGAAACTTGGCATAGCCTTTCACCTCAAGTGCATTGAATACAAGCAAGACAAAAACCTAGTTATCTAACAAGTTTACTGCTAAGAAAGGTTTTTCAATGTCATCGGGTCTCTGACGTTACCTCGATCCCGTTCAATCGGGGTGTTGAACACTCATAGGCAGCACGCACAGCGAGATTCACGATAGGCCACGACCAACACCAACGTGTGCAAGACTGGTCTCTTATCGCAAGTTTCGGTGTCACGGCTATACTTCTGTGCGGGTGTGGTACTCAAACGCTACATTCCCAAACAGCAAGCCGTCCTGCAGTTGCGGATAACGCCATTCATGTGACCGCCTTTCGTGCTTTACAGTTTTATGGTGCCCAACAAGGTTGGGCACTAGCTTCTATTTCTAGTGCCTCTTCTTCCACTCAGTATGTGATATTAATGACGAAAGATGGCGGGCGTCATTGGACGCCCGTATTGCAACCAGCTCCCCTTGGCTCGATCGCCACGGCAGACTTTACCTCCCCAGACCATGGTGCCCTGGTGTTATCCAGCGCATCATCCGCGCGTGCTGTCGCCTATACGACCGCGAATGGCGGTCGTGTCTGGCATAAGTTTGTCTTGAAAAATGGATTAACAACTGGGGTGAATAGCGCCCAGATCAACTTTTCTTCCTCGGCCAATGGATGGATCGCTCTGAGTAGTACGGGTCTCGGGTACGCGCAAACGGTCCTGTATCGCACCCAAGACGGAGGTATCCAGTGGGCTTCACTCCCTCACCCCACTGCATGGAGCATCTTTCCTAATGGTCTAACGGCGAAGGATACCACCGTGTGGGTGACTGGGCAGAACCACAGCAATCAGTCTAATCAAACAATGATGACTACCGACGCTGGAGGACATTGGTTTGCACTCCAGGTATCTTTGCCTCGTGGCGTGACCAACGCCGACACCTTCCCTATGGTTGTCGCGGGGTCCGCTCATGTATTACCGGTTCTGTTGTACCTCCCGCAACAGTTTGGGTTTATGCTCTATCACCAAGCCGCCGGGGGGTTTCAGCCGACCACCACTTTAGCGATAAAAACCATCGATCCCCCTCTGAATGAAGTCCTGAATGCGAACCAAGCATGGGTGGTGGGACGTTATCACCTCTATCACACAAACACCGGTGGTCGTAGCTGGACGCCTATACACCAAGTGTCGGCAGCGTGGCGTCTTTTAGATATTCAAGGTAGTGGTATAGGTTACGCCGTAGTGCAATCACCCTCCACCACTCCTCAACTCCTCCTTACGACCGATGGGGGGCAACATTGGCAGGCGATACGGTATGTCGTGAAACCATCTAGTAAAAAGTCTACCACCACGTCGTGAAATGGTAGAGGGAGCCAAGATTTGAATGATCGATCAAAAGATTCAATAGAGTTTCAAATCCACGCATCGTACGGTGTTCACGAACATCTCAAACACGCTGTTATCTCGACCACCCATCCCCAAACACTCGAGGTCATTGGTAGAGATGTTCGCGAACCCACACCCGACCGATTCACCTGGGCTATTTCGTATGAACCGCGCGAACGAGTTCACGATAGCGTACCGATTTTGAGCTCGAGCAATAGGATCAGTATGATACGTCGCCAATAAATGTATAATTAAATCTATCAACCATCGCCCCACGTGATCAAGACCCACCAGAATGAAAAGGAGAGGGACTATGTGGATCTTCCTGTGCTGTTTTGGATAGCGTTTTATTTATGGATCGCATCGGAATTCGGGATTGCGATCCGAACGAAGAAAACACGTAAGAATGTCTCCGCATCCACACGAGACAAAGGGTCACTTTGGGTAATTCTTATCGGAATTTGGGTGGGATCATTTGTGGCTTTTCAGTTTCATTTTTTTCACTGGGGATGGTTGGGTTCTGGGAAAGTCATTTCGGATATCGGCATTATCCTCATGATGTTCGGAGTCTTCTTTCGGTTATGGGCCATCCGAACACTGGGACGGCACTTTAATCTGGCCGTCGCAGTGGATGCAGAACAAACCATCGTGCAAACGGGAACGTATAAGTATATCCGTCATCCTTCGTACACGGGATCGTTTTTCACTCTTCTGGGGTTAGGCTTGGCCTTGAATTCTTGGCTTGCCGTTGTGCTATTGCTGGGGATATTTGGGATCACATATGGGTACCGGATACGAGTCGAGGAAAAAGCATTGTCGGAACATTTTAAGAACGACTATGATGCGTATAAAAAATGCACGTGGCGTATACTTCCTTTTATTTGGTAAAAATATATCGGTAGTTCCGATGCAATCTTTCCACATTGCCTTAATCCGTGCCTTAGGGAGGAACCTTTATGCCTAAATGGGTGTGGTTTCCCGGCGCAATGCTCTTGGGCGCCATTTTAGGGGTGAACACGATCCATTGGTCTAAGATCATGACATATGGCGTGTGGGCCTTGGTGCTGGTTGTGCTGGTGTATGCGAGCGGTTGGGTGACCCGCGATATGCGCATCGCCACATATAGTAGCGTTGTATTGTGGACGACTGCCCTGATTGTTTATGAAGGGCTAGTAGACTGGCATTTGTGGCAGCGATGGCACTATCCTGTCGACTGGACATCGACAGGTTTAGGGTTTCTCCTCATCGCTTTAGTCGGGTTGCCTGGGTCCTACGTCATTGCCAGGAAAGCGACACAGTAGTTTCGGCATAAATCTCTTGAAGCGGAACGCGGTCGACACCTTGGGATGAGGCGCGGCCGCGCGTTCTAATGGGATCAGCAATAGGCCCTAGCGATTGAACCGTATCCGAAACGGCTTCGGTTTCACCAGCAAAATACGACACGTTCAGGGATTTAGTTCTTGGTAATCGGCCCACTCCACTTGTCCATCCCTCCGGAAAGGTTGTAGACATTGCGGTAACCCGCCTCCCCTAACAACGCAGCAGCCTTTGACGACCGATTGCCAGAACGGCATACAACGACGACGGTTCGGTCCTTGGGTACTTCCTTAAGCCGATAGACTAACTGACTTAGCGAAATGTGTTTGGCTCGCGGGATGTGCCCGTCTCGATATTCGGAGCTCTCGCGCACATCGACAATGACTGCATTACCCGATCGCGCAAGCGATTGCACCCGATCTGAAGAAAGATGTTTAACCGTATTAGCCGCCTCCTAGATACCATATGGGGTATATTATATGGATTTATCGGCCTCATGCAAGCGCCAACCACGGTCATAATCCCCGTAGAATGGCCCAAAATCCCCCCGAGTTCTCGCGATCTTAGGTTTTAAGGCCATGGGGCACGAAATTGAGGAGTGAATGTGGCAGATCCGGGTTCCCATGACGTAGACCGTGGGTTTTCGCCCCACCACTCAACGGGAATCCCATGGGCTGATCCTACGGCGTTCCATGGGTCACGGCTTTATTATCGGCAAACATCCGTAGGATCGAGTGTGACGTTGAGACTGCTGAGGGAGTTGTTAGATTTCGTACCGATGCGTTTCCAGTCGGAGCGGAAGGCTTTGCGCCAAATCCCGCATGACCTAACCTTATCGATCCAGGCTTCCCCGGTCGCTTCATACAACCCCGGGGGGCGCGGAGGAGATGCGCGGTACTTAGGGCATGGCGCGCTTCAAAGAAGGGTTGGACTTTCCTCTCGGACCGTATCCGCAACATCGCATCGGCCCTCAGCAGGAAAAGTTCGCGGGGACGCGAACCTATTTTAGATACTCGTTGAAAGGAAACCACTACCCATGCCTATGTCGTCCTATTATCAGGAACTCCGTCAGAAGATTGGAACCGATCTCATCTTCAGTCCCGCTGTCGCCGCAGTGATCCGCAATGACATTGGAGAGGTTTTGTTTGTGAAGAGCCGCGAGGATCATTTGTGGAGCATACCGGCTGGGGCCATCGAAATCGGTGAAACGCCGGCCCAGGCTATACGACGCGAAGTGTGGGAAGAAACGGGCCTGACCGTGCGGCCTCTACGTATCTTGGGCGTCGCAGGGGGACGCGATTTTCGGTGGACCTATCCCGATGGCAATCAGGTCGAATATCTGACGATTGTCTTCGAATGCCAGATTGAGAGCGGTGAACTGACGGCGATGGATGGCGAAGTAGGGGAGTTTCGCTACTGTGATTCTTCCCATCTGCCGCCGCAACAATTTCCGTATCCGCCGACCTGGTTCAAATCGGATCATGCGGGTCCCGCGTGGTTCGATGGCTCCCCATGATCTCCTACCGTGGCGTCGACGCTGAGGAAAGGACTTAGCGTTGACGTGCGCGGATGGCGACATCCTCTTGGAGACGGAACAAAAGTCGCGCTACGGCTTGGGATTGGGGCAGAGAAGACACCACGGCTTCGATGGTGCGGGTTAAGGATAAACCCCGGATGGTCAAGAGTTTCACCGCCGGGATCTGACTTTCACTGGTATCGACAATAGCGGACGAGACTACACTGACGCCGACGTTGTTGGCAACCATGGCGGCAATGGCTCGTAGTGACGAGAGCTCCATCAGGACCGTAAGGCGACCAACCGCCAAACCCGCGTCCTGTAAAGCGTGTTCGAAGACGCGCCGAGTACCCGAACCTGGTTCTCGCAAGATCCAATCTAACCCTTCTAAATCCTCTAGGTCGACGGATTTATGAGAAGCCAACGGGTGGTGATGCGAGACAATTAGACCCATGGTGTCTTGCCATAACGCAAATCGCTGTATCCGTGAATGAGGACCAGCACCTTCGATGATCCCGATATCCACCACGCCCCGAAGAACTTGATCAATGACATCGGCGCTGTTGGTCATGTTGAGGTGAATCCGGGTGTGCGGCGAGTCGGCGCGAAATCGGCCCAAGGGTCGTGGCAGATATAATTCCGAAACGGTATGAGATGCTGCAAGGCGAACCTCCGATGCTTCCGTTTCGGAGAGTCGTATGGTGCGCAGTGTTGTTTGCCACGTAGCCTCCATCTCCTCGGCCATGGTGAATAAGATTCGACCGTTCGGCGTGAGTTTCATGCCGCGACGGGTTCTTTGAAACAAGGTGGTCCCAACATCGTGCTCCAAGCCTGTGATTTGTTGCGATAGGGAAGACGGCGCCAAATTAAGGTGCTGGCTCGCTCGCGTCAGTTGTTCCATACGCGCCACGGTCAAAAATACCCCGAGTCGGGAGTCCATGGGTTGATCATCTCCATTCGGAAGTAATGTACGATGATTCGTTTTTTACGAACGCACAGATTCGCTTTCTCTCCTATGATAGCCGATATGCGTTACGAGTACGTATCCGACAGGGGGGAGATTCTTATGGGGTTCATTAAAGGATTTACGCCGAATTGGTTTACGGTGGGAATGGGCACCGGAATCTTAGCGCTTGATGCCTACAGCTTACCGATCGGGCCTTCCTGGCTGAAGTTGGTGGGAATGGGATTAGGGATGCTTAATGTGGTTATTGTGACCGTGTTGCTGGTTCTTGCCATCCTCAAGGTGGTATATGATCGGTCGGGTGTGCGTGACATCTTTCATCACCCGATTCAATCGATGTTTTTGGGGGCGATTCCGATGGCCATCACCACGGTCGTTAACGCGGTGTTCGTTATGGGGGCCCGATATGATGCCGTCGCAGCTTATCACCTGGGTGCCATCTTTTGGACCATTAATGTCTTGATAGCCCTTGCATCGGGATTTGCGGTACCGTTTTGGATGTTCACGCGCCATGATCATGCGCTTTCCCGGATGAGTGCCGTGTGGTTGATGCCTATTGTCCCCGCCGAAGTCGTGGCTGCCTCGGGAGCGATTCTCTTGCCGCACGTGGCGAGTTTGGCTCTCCGCCAAGATCTCTTGGTGGGAATTACCGTGTTGTGGGCATTCAGTGTACCGATGGCGTTTTTGATGTTGGGTGTTCTCTTCGTCCGATTAGCACTCCATAATCTGCCACCAGAAGACTTGGCCATTTCGACCTGGATTACTCTCGGAACCCTTGGTACCGGTGTTATGGGTCTCATCGGCATCGGTCACGACGTGGGGTTTGCGTTCGCTCAATTTAGTGCGGGAGTTCAGGCGGCTTCGCTCCTATTGGCCGTCATTTTATGGGGACTCGGCTTATGGTGGATGGGACAGAGTATCTTCATTACGTTATTTTATCTCGTCACGGGACGTCTGCGATTTAATTTAGGATGGTGGGGGCTGACCTTTCCGCTTGGGGTTTTTGCAAGCGGGACCGACCTGTTGTACGGAGAGTTGAAGACGCCCATTTTTCTCTGGTCCGCATGGATATTTTTTGGCTTACTCGCCGTGTTTTGGGTCATCGTAGCAGGATTACGGTGTGGCACCATG
>JAJYPK010000108.1 GCA_021795465.1 Bacillota bacterium | reverse complement strand
CAGCTGGCACCACTCCTGGGCATTATTCCGCCTTCCTGGGGATCCCTGTGGCAACACAAATCACCTGAGGTCTCGATCCTAGATAGACCCACGTCCTAACTCGCGCTTCGGATTTTGCACCAGTGCTACCACACCACTCCCTAAGGCCCAGATCTCCACCAAACCATGCAAGGGAATCAGCAGCCCTGCTGCTAGGCCGAAGGTTGCCCATCCCAATAACCATATGGCCATGATCAGACCCAGTTGAATGACTCCCGATTTCCATTTGCCCATAAGCAAGGTACCTAAACCCGGCACGACGACATTGATCACCATCCCGACAATGATTAAAGTGCGCCTCATAACGCATTCCTCCCCGTCATCACACGGCAATCTTTGTCTTTATCTTACGCCTTTCTCTGATCGTTGTCGTCTGCCGCTAGGCGCTCAGTGCGTAATGGCTTTCCAAAATCCGATCTCCGGCATCCTCTAGAACGTCATCACCACGTCAGCCTCCAGAGCCATTTCGTTCAAAGCCGTCCCTCCCACCACGCCATCGACCTCGATGAGGTCCTCCATGGTGCAACTGTTGAGATCTAAGCTCGGGGCACAGACAAAGAATTTGACACCGGCTTCACGCGCTTGGTCCATAAAGAACTGGAGCGTCGAGCTGTCCCCGGTTTCTTTGATGTGAAGATTATCTGCCACGCCCTTGATCAGTAGACTCGTCGCGGTGATGGTGAATACCATCGTTGACTCATGATCCATAAGAGCCGCTGTGGTTGCAAGAAAGAACGGTGAAGCAGACCTCTCCGGCGATTCTTTGCCGTGGGTTACCAGGTAGAGATACTTTTTAGGTTGGTCCGACATCGTGATTATCCACTCCCTTTAGCATGGCTTCTCGCCTATTTGGTCCGCCGCAATAAGAATCGGTAGTCACTCCCGTTATGCTCTGACAACAAGAGTTCATGCCCTGTGGTGTTGGTGAACGCTTTAAAATCCGCCAGCGATCCCGGATCCGTACAAATCACTTCCACCACTTGTCCGATTTCAACGGTTTGTAGACCCTTTTTCGCCTTAAAAATCGGCATCGGACAAGCTAATCCGCGTGCGTTAATCTCTAAGCTAATATTTTCGGTTTCCATCATTCGACTCCTTCCTGGTCTCGTCACTGCCGTATACGATTCAACGCGGACCACGCCTGATCCATCGGCGTGCCCCCACCCAAGCCCATGTCAACGTCTTGAGCACTTCGGCTGGACGACAAAGAAATTTTCCCCAATCACCACTTCGTCCATATTGAAGGGAACATTATGGAAACAAATTCGACACCCCTTCCTCATCAACCTCGTTCTGCCGCGCACATGTCCAGGCAAAGGGAGAGAGCGGCCTACCGAAGCGTGTCTCTTGTCATATCGTCGCTCCGCAAATCATTCCCAGTGCCGATCAAACAAACAGCTGAATCTTCGCGTCACGGGCAAAATCCAAAAATGTTGCGGCTCCCACAACATCCTCCACCTCAGGTACCAGGTCTTCCCGTTTCACGCCCAACACGTCCATGGACATTTGGCACGCAACCATGCGCACCCCGAGTTCTTGCGAAGTCGCAACAAATTCTCGAATCGACATCACTTTAGACTTGGCAAATTGACCTTTCATCATGGTACTCACCATCTTGGTACCAAATGGCACGACGCCGGCCATCTTTGCCATGGCCGGCATCCCAGGATTGGAAGCTATGGAGACCTCTAAATTATCAATTTTATTGCGATGAATAATATCCAAGCCCCAAAACGTAAAAAACAGCATCACCTCCATATCCATCGCTGCAGCAGCCGTTGCCAGGACAAATGGCGGATACGCCATATCCAGACTTCCTTTGGAGCACACAATGGCCATACGATCTTGTGGCATTAACTCACCCCCTCCAAATGAGCTTATATACGGATACGGGTATAGGTTCTTTATCTATTTTATTGCGATAAATTATAATTTACAATATCCTTGCTGACATATTTTTCGTTTAATTCCGCCAATTAATGTAGATCAGACGAGATCCTAAAAACGAATCATCCCACCCTCGGTCACACTTCGAGAGGAGATGATTCGTTTAGTCATACGTCCAGTCGAACACATCTTAATCCGTCCGGGTCTAGGGGAGTTTATTCCCCGCAGACCGATAAACTTTGTACCATTCCTCGCGGGTTAGATGAACGTCGCCGGCCTGCCTGCATTCTCGAAGTCGTCCTAGGTTCATGGTACCGATCACGGGCTGCATATGCGCCGGATGCCGCAAGAGCCAGGCCAGCACGATCGTGGTAGCGCTGACGCCATGGGTTTCGGCAACTTCGTTGATGGCGCGATTCAGTTCGGGAAACTTTTGATTGCCCAGAAACACGCCCTCAAAGAACCCATATTGGAAGGGTGACCACGGCTGAATCGTAATATCGTGAAGGCGACAGTAATCCAGGACGCCCCCATCGCGATCGATGGCGGAGTCGTTCTCCATGTTCACATTAAATCCCTGAGATATCATGGTCGCGTTCGTCACACTAAGTTGGAGTTGATTGGCTATCAAAGGCTGTTTAACTGCCTTCTTTAAGAGTTGAATTTGCCTGGGGCTTTGATTAGATACCCCGAAGTGACGCACTTTGCCCGAAGACTCCAAAATGTCGAACGCCGAAGCTACCTCCTCTGGCTCCACGAGGGTGTCGGGGCGATGTAGCAACAAAACATCCAGGTAATCCGTGTTCAGTCGCTGTAAGCTTCCATCCACCGCTTCTAAGATATGTTCTTTAGAAAAATCGAACATCCCCTGACGAATCCCACACTTAGATTGTAACAACACCGTTTCGCGGCGATCATCGGTCATATGGAAGGCATCGGCAAAGATCTCTTCGGAACGCCCACTACCATAAATGTCCGCGTGGTCAAAGAAGTTCATCCCCGCTTCCAATGCAGTTTCCACAAATTTACCTGCGGCCGCCTTATCTAGCCCGTCCAGCCGCATACACCCAACCGCGACGACTGGCACCTCTAATGTGCTGGTCCCTAATTTCATAGTTCTCACCCTGAGAAAACAACCTCCTTCGGTACTCTCATTCCGGGATACACGACGAAGCGCCATGGTGCTAACCCACCATCGTCCACTAGGATAACATGCATCGCTCAGGATGCACTAAAAGAGGTTCTCGCAATCGCTTGCGTAATACTCGGAGCAGCGTAGGATCTAATTCTGTTGTCTACATAGTGAACGGTCGATCATAGCGGAACGGTGGAAGGAGTGCGAACCCGAGCCTGGGTTGAGTAAAGAGAATCCCGCTGAGTCCGTTGCATCAATTGTGAAATACAAATGGAATACAGTATGATAACCATGCAGGCCATGCCAGGGACGAGGATCCATTGTGATCGGAAACTATCCCTCAATTGGCCGACAGGATTGGTCCCCATGAAGCCGAGCAGCGTGAGAACTTGAACACCAAAGCCAGGCACGATGCACAGAATGAAGGGAGTCGCTATAATGGATAACGGCCGCGAAATATTTTGGGACAGAGATGACCTCACGCATCGCTTGAAGCGCATTGAAGGTCAAGTCCGAGGAATTCAGACCATGGTGTTAGAGGAGAAGTCTTGCCAGGCCGTTCTCATCCAAGTTGCCGCGATCGAAGGCGCGATCAAACAAATCTCGCGAATTGTTAGTGCTTGCAGCGTGGCCGAACGAGTTACCTCAATCGTAGACCGCCACGAACATTCGGAAGCCATCCGCAAGGCCATTAAGGAACTCATTAACAACGGATAGGCCTTTACTTAACATGTAGACGGTTGGTCGGCAAGACTTCTAAGATAATGACCCAGGATTCCAACGTCTCGGCACTGCCTTTAAAGCTTGCCGTATAGACACTATTTGGCCCCGCCTCCAGATCGACCACGGACGAATGTCGATGGCGGATGTCAACCACCCGATTCCCCGTCATCCGCGCGAAGGCACGCATATCGGGCACCAAGGCATCCACATCCGTATAAATTTGGATTTCCTCCCCGACTAAAGAATGCCTCACGGCGTTTGAAATACGGACTAAGTGCCCGTCCCATAGAACTCCATAGCAAAGAAT
The DNA here is from genome assembly GCA_021795465.1 of Bacillota bacterium. Taxonomy (GTDB): domain Bacteria; phylum Bacillota; class Sulfobacillia; order Sulfobacillales; family Sulfobacillaceae; genus JAKADJ01. Next base: position 7,281 of record JAJYPK010000108.1, on the reverse strand, counting down.
CCGCATAAATCCCTCCCTGCTCACCGGCGACGCCTCAAAGCCCTTAATCTATCTCTATACTTAGACGATTCTAATAAATGCGGCAACTAATATCAACGACCGTATGCGATCCCTGGGTATTTAGCACTTTATCACGATAAACGCCATCTATCATGTCAAACCTCTGGGTGACGATGGGTGTCCGTTAATCAGACGACGACTCTCCGTATTTCCGTTGCAATGGTATGTCTTTCGGTTTTCGGCTATGCTAGAACCAGTCGACCAACATAGTAGGAGGTATCCCATTGACCCCAACTTTTCAATACACGGTGAGCTTTTTAGAGCCGGGCTCTCACGTGTACCACGTCCGCTTACATATGACGAATGTTCCGCAAGGACGCCACACCTTAAGCCTCCCGGTCTGGACTCCGGGAGCCTACGAAGTACAAGACTTTGCCCGACACATCTTTGATCTCCGTATCGAAGCGAATCACCAAACCATCACCTTGAATCACGAGGCAAAAAATCGGTGGGGTTTCGAGTCTGTTGGTGATGCCTCGAGCATCACGTTGGATTACAAGGTCTACGCCTTTGAATTAGGCGTGGACACCAGTCATCTCGATCCCAGTCATGCCTATTGGAACGGAGCCCAGCTCTTTATGTGGCTGGATACCTATCAAAAAGAGCCCTACACCGTCAGAGTCCAAGCCCCGACTGGCTGGAAAGTGGCCACCGGGCTCGACACCGATCCCGAGCACCCCAACCAGTATCTTGCGCGAAATTACGACGTGCTCATCGACTCCCCGTTTGAATGCGGCACCCATCAAACGCTTATGTTCACGGTCGATAACAAGCCACACTCGGTCGTCCTATGGGGTCATGGCAACGAAAATGCCGACGAATTTACCCAAGACATCCAACGCATTGTCGAGGCACAACGCGACATATTCGGCTCTTTGCCCTACGACCACTACACCTTTATCGTGCATTTGTCGGATCGCGGCACCGGAGGTCTCGAACACCTGAATTCAACGACCTGCGGGGTCTCTCGATTCGCCTTTAAACCCCGCAAGTCTTATCGTCGTGTCCTGGGTTTGGTCTCTCATGAATTTTTTCACCTTTGGAATGTCAAACGGATTCACCCCGATATGTTGGGCCCATTCAATTATGACCAAGAAGTTTACACCCATCTCCTGTGGGCCATGGAAGGCTTTACCGACTACTACGCAGGGATAACCTTACGTCGGTCAGGCCTATTTTCCGTCAAAGAATATCTCAAAGGGCTCGCAGACAATCTCCAGGCCTACGAAAAAGAACCGGGCCGTTTCGTACAGAGCTTAGCGGAATCCAGTTTCGACACGTGGATTAAACTCTATAAACCCGACGAGGATTCCAAGAATCGGACGATTTCCTATTATCTCAAGGGAGACTTAGTCGGCACCTGTCTCGATCTAGAAATCCGACACCGGACCCAAAGTCAATTTTCTTTGGACGATGTTCTACGGCGCCTTTATATCCGATACGCGGCTCAAGGCATCGGTTTCCCTGAATCGGTGTATCAGGAGACGGTAGAGGAAGTAGCTGGCAGCTCTTTTCAAGAATTCTTTGATCGGTATATTTATGGCACCGAACCCATCCCCATTGACACCGTTCTCGGCTATGCGGGACTCACGATATCTCGCACCTATAAAGACCTCGACAAAGAAGATGACCTCGATGCCACTCCCGACGGGTCACCCTTACCGCTACCGTGGCTTGGCATTGATACCCGCGTTGTAGAGAAAAAGGTCGAAGTCTCGATCTCCTATACGACCGGTCCAGCGGCAAATCTGCTGCAAGGCCAAGATCATGTGATTGCCGTGGACGGCTATCAAATTCAAACCGTCGACGAACTCAACGAACGCCTGAGGCGCAACTACCGCATCGGTGATACCGTGACCATCTCGATTTTCCGCCGAGGTCAACTCATGGCGATTCCCATCGTGTTAGCGGAAGCTCCGTACAACAAGGTCGACGTAGAGCCAATAAAAGACCCATCTCAAGAACAACAGGCATTTTTCGAATCGTGGATGAAGGCGCCGCTGATTATCACCGAGCCAAACTAGGAGGTCGCCATCACGCGCGTTTTATGGATTTCTAAGGCCTCGATCACCGCAACCTATCGCACCAAACTAGAATTGCTCAATCAACGGACCGACATCGATATTGAAGTCGTTGTCGGTCCTGGTTGGGGATCCTGGCCCCTCGAACTCACTGCCGAAAAGACCTCTATTCCGGTCCATGTACTCCCACAAATACTTAGCGGCAAGAACCATTTTCACTGGTACCGAGGGCTCTCTCAGATTGTAAAGAAATTTCACCCGAATCTCATGCATATCGATGAAGAGCACTATAGTCTAGTGACCGCTCAAGCCATGAAAATCGCTAAAAATTTAAATATCCCAGCAGTATTTCAAACGTGGCAAAACATCTACAAAAAGTACCCCTGGCCTTTCTCTGCGATCGAAAGATTCGTGTTTGACACGAGTGTTCAGGCACTGGCCGGTACCCAATCAATAAGTGACGTATTGCGTCAAAAGGGCTATAACAAGCCGATATCCATAATCCCTTTGGGAACCGACACCGATATTTTCTATCCTGATCGGAATCCCGCCTACCGTTCCCGATGGGGTCTGACTCAGAACTTCGTTATTGGGTTTATCGGCCGATTAGTCGAAGAGAAAGGCGTTATGGATCTTCTCGATGCGATGATGCCAATTTTAGGCCACGATCGTAATATCAAACTGGTTATCACAGGCGATGGCCCACTTCGTCAGAAAATCATAACCCGGCTGAAATCGGAAAATGTCGGTGACCGTGTCATCATGAATTCTTGGATTTCGTCTCAAGACATGCCCCAACTGATTAATAGTTTGGATGTTTTAGCTGTGCCTTCACGCACCACCCCACATTGGAAAGAACAGTTCGGCCGCGTCCTTACGGAAGCCATGGCAGTCGGCGTTCCGATAATCGGTTCCGATAGTGGGGAAATCCCCCATGTCGTGGGACCGGCAGGGCTTATTATCCCCGAAGCCAGTCCCAGTTCTCTGAGGAACGCCGTTATATCCCTCTACCATGATAAGTCCCTAAGACAACAATTCGCCGAGGCCGGCATCCTTCGGGTAAGGCAACAGTTTAGTCAAGAGATTGTTGCCGCAAAACTTGCCAATTTTTATGCTGATCTGATGTCATAGCAGAACCTAATGGTATTAGACATCGTAATCGTGTGGAAAAACCCGCCGCCATACCTGATGACGCGGGCTTTTCCCTGTCTCCTTTACGATCCTAACTCCACTCTCCCACGAGACGAGTCACATCGGGGGACCCAAACCCAGTGACCGCATCCCAGCCTGGCGTGCATTGATAGCCTTGGAGTCCCCCATAGCTATTGTTGCCCACCACGATGTCATGGAACACAGGGGTTCCCCCCATGTCGTAAATCATGGGGTTAGCATATCCTATGGTTTTTAGTCCCTTCTGAATCCGTGCCTGATTGATCAGGGTTAAAATTCCGGCCCAGACCGGGGCTGCCGCAGAGGTTCCCCCGATCACCGTAAAAGTCCCTTGGAACATCACCGCATACCCCGTATCGGGATCGGCATTGGCCGCCACATCCGGTACGCCCCGGCCTGCTCGATACCCTGATTTCACCGGTAACGCAATATGACTTTGATACCCTGGTATCGGAAACACCTGACTAATGCCGCCTCCGGATGCCCCGTTATTATTGACATCCGTCCATCCGGTCTCTTCCTCAATCGCACCCTGCGGATTCACAACCAAATGGGTTCCCCCCACCGCCACTGCATGGGGGCTTGATGCGGGTCCATCCACATGGACATGTGTTCCCCCAGGGGATCGCCGTCCGTAAGCCCCCTGATCCCCCGACGCAATGACCGTGGTGATGCCCACCATCGCCCCTTCCGCGATAATGCTGTCCCACGCACGCAAGGTCGCCGGCAAGATATTAAACTCCGCAATGCCATAGCTCACCGAGAGGACCGAGGGTTGGTGGACCTTGTCATGGATGGCGTACTCTAAGGCATTCAATACGGAAAGCCCAAAAGATCGATCCGAGGTCCCGGCGCTCGCTTCATACACCACCAAATGCGCACCGGGAGCAATGGCTCCTGCCCATTCCACGTCTAGCGTGGCCTCCATATCATAAGGAGACACTCCACCATCATTAGGTGTGCCATCCACGGAAACAAAACTCAATTGGGGTGGCGAAATGTTAAAGGTTTGCCAGAATCCCTGGACATCTGAGAGGCTATAGCCATTGGAAAATTCCAAGATTCCGAGCGTCACCCCGGTCCCATCCAATTCTTTAGGAAACCGATACGCAGTCTTGAGGTCCGACGGAAAAAATCCTTGACCTTGATTAGCTAAGAGTTCCGTTCGTTTCGGGTGCCGCACGCTTGGATAAAGACTTGCGACGTTATCGAGGCCCACCACCCCGGCTATCCAAGGGGCCACGAAACCTGGAACCACGGGCTCGTTAGCCGGCGCGAATTGCCTCCCATGGGCATCGCTCTCCAGAAATTCTAACGTGAAGGTTTCTGCCACATTCTCGAAACTTCCTCGGAGCCAAAACACAAACGCCGTTTCTCGTTCGATAATCAATCCCGCACGGATCACCCATTCTCGAAACAGTTGCCAAACATCCTCGGGAACCCCATGGTCATCTAAAAATTCTTCCTGCGACATCGGCTCGGGACGGACTTCTGCGGCCCCTAAGTTCCACGGATGGAACACCACCGCCACAGTCAAGTCCCCACTCTGATCCTGCATCGGAGAAAACCCCTCTTGGAGGCTTTCTGGCAATGTATGCCCGACTAACTTCACCATCTATGACGCACCTCCTATCGTATTTCCATATTATGGTATTCAAGAAAATTGCCGGTGTTACTGAAAAATCTCCCACGGAGACATGCGATGGGGAGTCTGGATTTGGCAGCTCGGACAGAGAACCTTTAATTCAATTTCACCCCGGGAATTTGGTGGCAACGCGTTTCCTAATCCTTCAAGCACCTCGCCGGGAGGTACGGGCTGTCCACATTGCCCACACACCCGCAGCACCTGATACCAGGCCTCCGGGGCCTTTGGAAGTCCCGCATCGCGGGCGTCCACGATTATGGGTCCTTCGATCGCCCCCAGCTCACGCCGCCGGTTGATGGCCTTGACACCCAATGCCTCCATAATTCCGATCTCACTCGAAAAGGGATCATCGCGTGTCAGACGCATCCAGAGCGACCGGGGGACCAAAACCGACACCATCGCTGTACCGTCACCCTCTGGCAAAGAAAAAATCGCCCACGGTCCTTCTGGGGCATCTCCTAACATATGCAACAAGTCAATGCGCAACGTTCCTCAGTCCTTCTCCAGATTTTCTAGAATCACTCGAAGGGGACTTCCATCCATCCCCAAAAGCTTAAGAGGTAAGGCTATCAAGCGATACACACCTGGCTTGACATCCACTAGACGCACCGCTTCAATCACCGCAACTCCGCTTTGCAATAAGATGCAATGGGCCGGATAGCCTGAACTATGAAAGACGTCGACCGAGTAATAGTCGATACCGACCACTTTAATGCCGTGGTTCACCAACCACTGGGCGGCCGATGGGTCTAATGCCACAAAGTCCTCAATAAAGCACGGCTCATCAATGAGCCGTCGATGACTATTCCGGGTCTTAAACAAAATGCGTGGAGGTACCTCGTCCGGCAATAATCGTTCGAGATCTTCTTGAGTAATGCATCGCACGTGACCGGTGTCGACAACGGCGACAGGACCCACGAGATAGGAAAGCGGCACCGAATCAACCCCACCGCCTTCGGCAATCACATGGCTCGGCGCATCGAGATGCGTACCGGTATGCGTCGACAACGATAAGCGTCGCATCGTTGCCTCAAAACCTTCTCCGAGGTCATTCCATAATTCGTCGGAAAATGGCGGGTCTCCCGGCCAAACCACCATGCCACGGTGCATCGCAACCGTCACGTCGATCACACGATCCCTCCTCGCGATCTATGCTAGCAAACTCGATGCCGGAGAACCACCCCACACATACCAAAATTTGGTATAATCAATTTATGAAACGGACCGAACTCTCACGCCATCTTCCCGTGCTAACGGGATTGATGGCTGCATTTACTGTACTCACTATATTGGTGCGCGTCTCTGGGGACATTACCGGGCTCTGGCTTCTGCTCATTTATCAAGTTATTCTTTATACAACCCTCCATGAACTATCACACGGCATCGTGGCAAGTCTTCTAGACGTCCCGATTGACTCGATCACGATTGGGCCTAAGGGGATCAGTCGACGCGTGTTGACCATTGGAAAAACCCGTCTCTTTGCCTCCTGGCTCCCGTTGGGGGTCACCATTCAGTTTGGCTGGTCCCGATTAACGCGCCCGAAGCAAATCGGTTTGGGGATCTCTGGGGCACTCTTACCGCTCGCAACATGGACAGTCGCCGGTTGGACCTGGCACACCATGTTGCTGACCGGTCTGTTGTCGTGGATGCCGAGTCTGGCTGATGGGCGCCTAATCGTCTCACGAGCTCCTCGGCCGAAACGACCCGACGTCCTCTGCGATCAAAATCAGAGAGTGCCGATCACCGCATTTGAAGACTTAACCCCGACCATCTATCGTATAGACCTCGATGACACACCAAGACCCCTCAATAAACAATGCTGGCTAGAGTTCGTGGCCAGGGGCTCTTGCTGGCAGATGCCCATGACCGTATTAGAACGACACAAAAATTCCCGAGAGATGGTGCTGCAAAGCGAAGGATCGCCATACCCCGTGGATCGACGCAGAGCGCGACGCCGGACGATCCGGATTCATGGCACGGTCCATGATCGCGACGTAACTATCGCCATGTGTACCCAAGATATCTCCCGGAGCGGCATCCGCTTTTGTACAGACACCCCCATCGTCTCGGGCAGCATCATTGACCTAGAAGTGCAATGGAAAACCTTATCCTGGCATCGCCCTGCACGGGTCCTAAGATGCCATCAACAGGACGACGCCACATGGGACCTGGCAGGAATTTGGTCTGAATCTCTGCATCGACCCCCAGAAGGATAGAGGAACGTCGGCATCGCTTGGTGCTGCCCATCTGGATTTTCTCACGGGTTTTGTACGTAAGCCTTGGGTCGTCATAAGTTGGACCCGACTACGGGTCCAACCGGGTGTGCTTCGGAACCTTCAAGTCCCGCCATGTTGAAAGATCGTAGTGGTCGAACCAGGAATCCAA
>JAJYPK010000107.1 GCA_021795465.1 Bacillota bacterium | reverse complement strand
GTCGGCATGTTAGGTCTTCAAATCTGCTTGGATTCCCGCTCCGCCTGACGGATCGGATCCCGCAATAGCTAAGACGCGTGCTTTCATACTAATGGGCTCCCGAAGCCGCTAGACGTCCGAATGCTTCCCAAAAAGGATCCACACGCGGGTGGATCAGCGATTGTCGCACGCCGCGATGGGTTCGCCAGCGGCCTTCGGTCAACGGAAGCATCCGACCAATAACCGTCACGTCAATATGTTGAGCTCTCAACACAGCCACCACGGCGTCCACTCTATCGGCTGTGACACTCAACAACAAGGTGCCCTCGCTAATCGAAATCAAGGGATCGATCCGCAGGATTGAGGTCATGGCCTCGACTTCTGGCCTAACAACGATCGCGTCGTCCCACAATTCGACGCCAACCCCAGAACAATCGGCCATTTCAAAAACCCCGCCAACCACGCCGCATTCGGTTGCGTCATGCATAGCCGTAACGCCGTTCTGACGAACGCCCACTGAAGCCGCCCACCGAGCGTCGTCGACAACGGACATTTGATCAAACAAGTGATCGGCCGCCTTATATAGACTCTCACCTAATTGACCTCGAACCCATTCTGGAAATGTTGCAGCAAAGAGTCCAGTCGTCTCAATGGCTGCCCCCTTGGTACATAAGAGCATATCGCCAGGCTTGGCCATATTCGGCGTGATGTATTGATCTTCAGACCCCAGGCTCATGACCGTGGCTCCCCCCACCATCGGAAACTGACATCCCTCATAGCGCGCCGTATGGCCTGCAATAATGGTAATGCCAAGATTTTTCACGGTGTGGTCCCAGGCTCGCCAAAACTGGGCAAAATCCTCCGTCGTCATGCTCAAGGGCAAATTGAGGTCCACCGTCATCAAACTGGGGCGTAACCCCGATGTTGCGGCGTCCGAGGCCAGGATGTGCACAGCAAACCACGCGGCACGCTCCCACCCGTACTGAGGCACCACAAATACCGGGTCCGTCGTAGACGCCATCACCACACCTGGCGCCACCCGCACCACTCCCACATCGCCACCGGACTGGGGACCAAACAACACCTCGGAATGTGCCGTTCCCAGGTGCGGATAAATATATTCGGAAAAAGCTTCTGGTGAAATTTTCCCAATCGCAGGTAATTCCGTAGACATCCACAAGCCCCCTATACGAGACGTATTGGATAGAATGTCTAGGGGGTGACTTTCCTTCGCTGGCATTACCCAGATCAGGTTCGGAGGGTTGGCGTTGCCTCTCAGCCCCAAGGGCTCCCCTAGCACCACTATCGTGAGCCTATCATACATCCACCAATGCCCTCCGAACAACCTTCTCCGCGCAAGACAGAGCAAAAATCGGGACCATACGACGAAGCGGACTCCCTATGGATAGAGCCCGCTTCGTGTAAGTTAAGTATCAAAACGATCAGAGCCCTAGCTGAACCATAGCATGAACATTGGCGGTAAGACTCGCGTTGCTCTGGATCTGTGGACTGAAGGTGGCAGGGCTAGGTTCTTGCTGAGACGTAATCTGACCGGACATCCCCAGATTGGCTTGAACCCTACTGTGGGAGCGTACCGTGAATTTTTTCGCGGATATCTGTGAAGACGATGAAGGTGGGGTCTTTGCCGCACTAAACCCTGTCATCACGGTCCTCCTAGGTGCGGTACTATGGTCTTTATCATCATTGTTTTGGTTTACAGTCGTGTGCGTCACAATAGGGTATAGGGTTCCTCGCACTGATCCTCGGCTACCCGTTGCTCTGGTCTTTGCGCTATTGGTGAACACTAATAGGGCGGATCCGTTAAGCGCGGCCGACGTCATCGCGTGAGCCAGTTGCGATCGACTCGTCCACCACCCCTTGCCTATCAGTTGAGACTTCACCGTAGCCAGGCTAACCAATGAAGCCTTAAGAGTCGCCGCATCGCTAGAAGACAGGGAGATGTGGTCCTCATGCCACCACGTTTCTGCCGCCAACATCGCGTTGGCCATAGCGGCGGCTTCTTGATAGGCCATACCACGCTGATTTCGTCCCATCGCGGTCAGGGAGCTCTTTGCATCTTCGATAGCCGCCCTCAACATGACATTGATTCGAGCGCTCCCGGACACAGCGACGTGCAACGATACCGACCGCATCCATTGTTGCAGTCGGCCTTGGGCTCCCGCCCTTACGGTGGAAGAACCTGACACCCCGGTCAAGGGCACACCCAACATCAGGGTTCCCGCGCTCGCCAACACCAACAAACTCTTCGTCATTGTCTCTTCCCTCCCAGGTCTCAATGAATCTTTCGTTGACATTATTCGCACCGGGTCCGGCAATTCTGGGGGCTTTACGCGTGTCAAGCAGGAATCTCTTAAAAACATGACGAAATGACCAATGATCCCACCAAAGGAGGTGTTGAGTGTCCGTTTGACTGCCTGGAGCTATTCAATGACGGACATTCGAGCAATATGGCATTTTCACGTCGAGGGCTCCTCGCAAAGATTTTAGGACTTGGGATTGCGGGCGCCATTGGTTTTGAGGGCCATGCGCTCGCGACACCTAAAGCGGCTTTACCAAAAGTTTCTCCACCTGACCACGACCTAAACACTTTTTTCCACGTTACGCAATTTGGTGCCCGAGGCGATGGCCATCACGATGATACCCAACCCATCCAAGACGCCTTAGACCAGGCCGCACGCGTTCATGGCACGATCCTCATTCCCCAAGGTACTTTTATGGTGAGAACCTTAACCATTCCTTCCTATGTCGGAATCCAGGGCGTCGGGATGGGACAAACCGTGTTGAAACTCATTGCAGGGTCTCGCCATGACCTCCTAAAAACTCAAGCCTTCGATACCTTGACTGGCACGAATAGCATTAACGGCGTGGCCGGAGTTACCCTCGCGAATCTGACGTTAGATGGCAATCGAGACCATAACCCCGCGGGTTGGGGTTTGCGCCGCTATGGCTATCGCTGGGTTATAGAAAACGTAGAGATTCGCCATATGGCCACCGGTGGCATCTACACGGAGTATGGCGTCGCGACCAAACGCACCGCAGACGGCGATATGATGGAAGATTCCTGGATGGATGTACGAGTGCACGATAATTCGGGTCCTGGAATCATTAATCATGGGCCCCACGATTCGCGCGTGGTGAATTTGCTCGTCTACGCCAACCAAGGGCATGGTTTAGTTGTGGAATATCAGCCCGCCCAATTTAACGGAGCGGGGATGATTCTCACCAATTATCACGCGTACTGGAATACCGGAGTCGGCCTCTACTGCCAAGGCACGGTGTTTGGATCTATGGTGGAGGCAGAAAGCAACGCCGAAGGCGGTATTCTCCTCGCCACGCCGGGTTGTGTACTCACCGGACTCCTGGTTTATGCAAACGGGACCGCCAATAACACAAAGGCCAGTGGCCTCATCGTCGGTACCCCACAAACCGCGGCTGGCGATGGATATTTTTCGGGGCAAATCCAAGGTAACAGTCAAGAACAAGTGAAGATTGTGCAAGATAGTGGCAACAATGTGGCCGATCTGGCCCTAAAGGCATGGGTTCCGGGATCCAGCCTGTGGTCTGGGACTCCCAATGGCAGCAGCGCTTGGCGCATGAATGGAACCAAGATATAAGAAACTAGGCCCCTCCAATAAGATGGCTCCCATCCTACAACCCCCAGGAATCTCCGAGGCCCAAGGCCGTGCCACAGGATAAGCATCCCTTGCTCAGCCGAGAGTTCGGGCAAAAGTCCCCCTCACACCGATGCAGATTAAACACAGGGACGCACCCCATAATGGTACGTCTCTGTATGCCGGTATCGCCGTGCTGCCCCATTTAGATGTGAGGCACATAGCTCAACATAATTATCGTCCCAAAAATTCCCGGCATCGGTTCATAAGCTTCCCTAAAATGTCTATCGATTGTGGTATCGACCCAGGAATCTCTAGGGCATGGTCCGCGCCCGGAACCAGCATCAAATCCAATTTTGCCAGGTATTCAATTTGTCTCACATCGTCGGCTCGAAATAACGGATCTTGGTCCCCTACCGCAACAAGCATGCGCGTTGCCCGTTGCATCGCTTCGATGGCGCGCGGAAGGGGCGTCAAATAAATAGCGTCCGGATTCGCGCTTTCTAGGATCCCACCGAGTTGACTTGCCACCACGGTACCAAGGCTTTTGGCTACCACCGTAACATGACGATAGGGGTGCTGAGCAAAGAATGCCTCTAGCCGTTCGCCGACCTCGTCAACTAAGGCGTCCACACTCTGCAGTGTATGTTTCATCCGTTGGAATCCGTACTCCAGGCCGAGAACATCGTACCCGGCTTGCAGAGCCAATTCCCCTAGATACCAGAATAAGGGTGCGTATACCGGGTACGATTGTCCAGGAAACATGACAACAACTTTATTGACCTGGGGATCGTGATGGCGATAAATGTACCGAATCGCGTCATCGCGGGAGGCCTGCAACGAGACAAGAGACTGATGGACAGGCAATGTGGTTCTCCTCCTAACGGATGGCATAATAAAATCCCCCTTATTGTACCCTTTCTGGTCAAGTCCCTCATCGCGGCTTCCACATACGGGCACATCCGCCTCAGGTCCATGCACTTCCGTAATGGCGTGTCAGTAGTCCTCGCGGCGTTCCCTGGTTTCCAGGCATCTTCACGTTGTCATCACAGTACGATATGTTCTGCAATCCAATCACGGTATGTTATGTTTGTATCACAACATTGTTATGTTTGTCTCGGTCTATTCATTAATATTGTTAGATTTATTGACATAGACCATAATCCTCTGTAAGTTATTTAACATATTCTCTCGCATGCATGGCCCAACCACAACCTCTCTTGGAAGGAGCACACCCATGTATATTCCTGATCCTCGCTACCTAAACCCTGGAAACACTTCTTGGCAACTGACCACCGCCACTTTTGTGGGATTGCAATCGGTGCCTGGTCTTGCCATCCTCTACGGGGGTATCGTAAAAAAGAAATGGGCCATCAATTCTGCCATGATGGTGGTGTATGCATTCGCTATCGTCATCGTGTCATGGGTTCTCTTTGGTTTCAGCATGGGTTTTGGGTCCCCACTCCATCTCGGCCCGGGGATATTAGGTAACATCGTTGGCACGCCACACCCGGTGTTATCGCAACTCTATCAACAAGGCCAAGCCCATGTTCCCTTAGCTGCGAGTGCCATGCCGTCGTTCCAAATTCCCCAATCGTCGCTGATCTATTTTCAATTCGTGTTTGCCGCCATCACCCCGGCCATCCTGGCAGGCAGTGTGTTGGGTCGCATGAGCTTTAAAGCCTGGATGATTTTCGTGCCGGTCTGGTCCACATTGGTATATAGCGTCAATGCATTCATGCTGTGGGGCGGAGGTTGGCTGGCCCAATTGGGTGCTGTAGATTTTTCAGGTGGATACGTTATCCATGTGGCCGCAGGGATTTCCGGATTCGTCGCAGCGGCTGTCGTAGGCCCACGCACGACGAAAGATCGGGCCACGTTCAATCCGAATAATCTCTTGTTAGCATTAGCTGGGGCTGGGATTCTTTGGCTTGGATGGAATGGATTTAATGGGGGAGACCCCTATTTCGCGAATGCAGACGCCGCGGCCGCTGTGTTAAACACCAATATTGCCTCGGCCCTTGCACTGGTCACCTGGCTAATCATGGACATGTGGGTCTTAAATCGTCCATCGTTAACCGGATCGATCAACGGGATGATATGTGGGCTGGTCGCCATTACCCCCGCAGCCGGATACGTCAATGGTTATGGCGCTATGGCTATTGGGATCTTGGGGTCTGCCATCCCCTGGTTTACGATGAATCGACTGGGACGCACCAAATTGTTCCGCAAGGTCGACGACACTTTGGGAGTCTTTCATACGCACCTGGTCGCAGGGGCTATAGGTGGTTTGCTCACAGGTGTCCTTGCGGATCCACACATGCTGGAATACCTAGGAGTCAAGAGTGCCGGCGTTGCCGTAACAGGGCTCTTATATGGAAATCCCCATCAACTGTTAGTGCAGTTGGAAGCGTTGTTGGTCATCGTGGCATATGACGGTGTGATGACTTTTGGGATTCTAAAAGCCATTTCGTGGGTCATTCCCTTGCGAGCCTCGGTGGCTGAACTCGAGCAGGGAGACATGGCAATCCATGGAGAAATTAGCCAGGAGCCCGAAGATTTCGAAGAAAAAGAGTGGGAACCTGAATCGATCGAAGCCTAACGAAACGATACCACGACCGGGTCTAGATGAAATGATCTAGGCCTGGTCGTGGACTGTCGCAAGCAATTTTGCGAAAACTTCATTTTGCCACGACTCTGCCAACGGCAGGTTTGCATAGTAGCAACGTGTCTTGCCTCCTTTCCCAGGTTTAACGCACGGGTTTTTTGCCCTCTCAACAGGATGTTGCATGCGGTCCGTGTGACAAAAATCAAATAATTGACATGCAGGATCCTCGGCTACCAACCCTGAAACTGTCCTGAAATCCTTATTGATCGGCCCCAGAGACCAGGGGTTATCGTTTATTATCAGGGAAAACGACTGCGTTCCAAACCAGTTACGGCCGAAGGAGGTAGGGCACTCATCACACCACATCAAAGCTTAGGGCATAACGAATCTCTGCGTCCTACTCAAGAAGAAGGATTTGTCGTCTGGTTAACCGGTCTCTCTGGTGGAGGGAAATCGACCATCGCCGAGGCGCTCGCCGATTACTTAAGGACACTGAACCGAAGATCTTATGTGCTTGATGGCGATATCCTAAGACGGGGCTTATGTGCGGATCTTGGATTTTCCGAATCGGATCGACACGAGAACATTCGACGGGCAGCCTATCTGGCGCACACGTTAATGAAAACAGGGCTTATTGTGATTGCCGCTTTCATCACGCCTTATCACGCCGACCAAGACGCCATCCGCCAAGCAATCCCCACAGGGCAATTAGTCATGGGTTATGTGGATTGCCCTTTGGATGTCTGTATGGCACGGGATCCCAAAGGCCTTTACAAAAAGGCTCAGTCTGGTGATATTGCACGCTTTACAGGAATTAGCGACCCTTATGAGCCTCCGCTGGCTCCAGACGTCCATCTACTAACGGCGACGATCTCTGTAAGGGACGCTCTTTTGACTCTTCACCAGCATCTCCTCGCTCGCGGCCTATTGTCCGAAACAACAACCGTCTCTGAGGGAGTTACGTAACGGAAAGGAGCGTTTGCTTCGATGAACCTTAAAGAAATGACATCCGTGGTGGGCATGCACCGTAGCGGGACTTCTGTCACGGCCCATCTCATCCACGAGCTGGGTATTCCCGTCATCGGTGACGAACAATTCTTAAGACAAGGCAATGCGCATAATCCGCGAGGTTATTGGGAGACGGGAGAACTTGTCACCATTAACAACCGTATTCTTTACCATCTTGGCGGAGATTGGCAAACCTTGCCACCCATGACGGAATCGTGGTGGCAATCCCGTACCCTAAGAAGCCTGGCCGTTCGAGCGCGCCAATTCCTGGAGCGGATCGAGGGCTCGCACCGCGCTTGGAAGGATCCGCGACTGAGCTTAACATTGCCCTTATGGCAAAAGATCATGGGGGAATTGGGCATCACCGAACGATATATCGTGTGTGTGCGCCATCCTGCAGATGTCGCCCGGTCGTTGATGCGACGAAACCAGATTAGCCAAGAGCAGGCCATCGCACTGTGGATGACCTACACGTATTATGCGGTCAAATATACAAAAGGCACGGCACGCATGCCCATCCTTTACGAAGACTTGTTGCAACCGGATAACACCGCCATCTTGCACAATTTGGCACAATTTCTTAACCGGAAGGAAATTCCCACAACTTCGCACACCGTCGTCGATCCCGAATTATCCCATGGGAAATATCATGCGAAAGATCCGAAAGATTCCGATCCCCTGCCGGAATTCGTCCAAAAGCTATGGTTGCAGGTGTTGGGATGGACACGACGCACGGTCCAGGATAACGAGATATTGTTGGACTTCGAGGCGCTGTTGCCTCACTCCCATTCTGCCCTTATTCTCGGCAAGTATAAGGTTAAAGGATGGGCCAGCGATATCAAAATGCGTTGGTTGGAGGAATGGTAATGGCACTTGCGACAAATCTATCAGACACCGCTGGAACACCTTCATTGGATAGGGGTCTTCGCACCGTACCTCCCGACGCACTCTTCGTCCAAGGAGGCCATTCTAGCCTCCCCCGCATCCCTCTCAATCCACGGGAATTGGCCGATTTATATCAATTAGCCTCCGGTGCCTATGAGCCCCTTGATGGCTTTGTTGGTCCCGAAGACTACAGGAGTGTCGTGCACGACCTACGGCTACGAGACGGGTCCGCGTGGCCCATCCCGATTACATTATCGGTCACTGAAGCGACCGCTCGGCACCTAGCCAGCGGCACCTGGGTGATCCTCACGGACGGCTCGGATCACCCCCACGGACGTATCCTGCTTGAACACAAGTATCGCCCGAACCGGGAAGAAGAAGTGCGTCGGGTATTTGGAACGACAGACTTAAGGCATCCCGGAGTCCGTGATGTCGCAAGCAATCATCCGGTATATGTATCCGGTCCCGTCGAGGTCTTTCAAGCCGATAACCTCAAAGGTGGGTTAGAATGGATTCCCGCAAGAATTCGCAGGGCCTTCAAACAACGCGGGTGGGATCGCATTGTCGCTTTTCAAACCAGAAATCCCATCCACCGAGCCCACGAATATATTCAAAAAAGTGCGATGGAATCCATGGACGGATTATTTGTCCATCCGCTTATCGGGCCGACTAAGCCGGATGATATTCCCGCCGCGATTCGCATTAAGACCTATCATGCGATACTGCGGCAGTGGTATCCCAAAAAGCGCGTTTTTCTTGGGGCATATACAGGCCCAATGCGGTACGCGGGACCCCGCGAAGCGATTCTCCACGCCGTAATCCGTCGCAACTATGGGGCTACCCACTTCATTGTGGGCCGTAATCATGCGGGAGTCGGAACCTTTTATGGCCCATATGACGCCCATGAGGCGCTGAGCGAATTTTCGGTTGATGAGCTCGGAATCCAACCCCTATTCTACGAGGATGCCTTTTATTGTCGTCAGTGCCAAGCGATGGCCTCAACCAAGACGTGTCCTCATAATTCCACGGCGCACGTCTCTTTGTCCGGCACCGAAGTGCGAGCCCGTCTAGAAACTCGGCAACCTATTCCGCCAGAGTTTTCCCGACCAGAAGTGGCGGATATCTTACAAGCGTACTATGACGACAAACATCTCCTCACGAAGTCATGAACCCTCGTCCGCCAATCACACCATCTCAAAGCCGCCGTGTTATAGGGAACTCGGCGGCACTCATGTCCGCTCAAATTGGCACCATGGTCATCGGTCTAGTCATGTTACCGATTCTCGTCCATATGATGGGTTCGGTTGCCTATGGGGTGTGGGTAGTAATCTCCGGTTTATTAGGATATTTCGGGGTCTTTGATTTTGGTCTAGGTGGCGCCTTTGTCGCACAATTAGCCCGCCAACTCAGCGACCGACAAGCCTTACGACAGATTATTACGCTAGGAGTTCTGGCCTACGGATTCATCGGGATTGCCCTAATTCCGATCGGATTTTTCATCGCCTCTCATCTCAACACCTGGTTTCCTATGCCACCACTCTTAAAGTCGCAAGTTATACCCGTATTTTGGTTGGTATATGCCGCATCATTTTTCAACCTCGCCATGAATGGGATGGGAGCTCTCATTAATGCTCTCCAATGGATGCGATGGCAAGCCATCTTGCGCGTCGTCACACAACTCCTTAACTATTCCATTGTGATGATCGCCCTCGTGTTGCATCAAGGACTCTATGCCTTCTCGTGGGGACTTTGGGCATCCTCGGTGGTGGTTGGCATCGCATACGTGCTAAAAGTTTGGCACGTGCTAGAAGGACGCCTGTTTTACCCCCCATGGAGGATCCCCGGGTCGCTCATAACATCCCTCTTATCTTACGGCGGATGGCTTCAAATTAATAACGTCGCGAATCAAATCATTTATGAGACGGACCGTATTCTTACGGGCATCTATGCGGGACTCGCTTGGGTGACCATTTATCAAATCAACTACAAACTTGGCAATACGGTGCGTCGGATTCCGCTTAGCCTCATGGGCGCCCTATTACCGGCCATATCCCGTGTAACGGACGATCATCGCGTGCGCCAAGCGTATGTCGACGCGAGCCGGTATTTAGGACTCCTCACGTTCCTCATGGGTAGTGCCCTAATGGCCGCCTTACCGCTTCTCATCAAAGGATGGATGGGACGCAACTATCCGCATGAATCGCTGGTCTTTCTTCTGTTAATCATCGCCTATGTCAGTAGTAATCTCACCGGTATTGGCACCACCGTGTTGCGTGGCCAATTACGCCCGCAACTGACAAGCTACTATACGGCCGTCACGGCGGTAGTGAAATTGTCGATGAGCTTAATGTTAGCCCCGCATTTCGGCCTATTAGGAATTTTGGTCGGTAGCCTTATCGGCAGCATCGTAGGGTCCCTATATTTTTTGTCTCGATTGTTTCGCGTGTTGCAGTTGACTTGGTGGTCGGGACTCGGACACTGGCTCACGAGACTGGCTGTAGCCACCATCCCGATCGTCTGGATCGGCCATCAATGGGCGACAGCCCAGGCCCGAACGGCCGGCCGCATCGAATCGGGATTCCTAGGAGTTGGCGTCGCTGCGTTCGCCGTAGCTTCTAGCCTTCTGATCCTCCGTCTCGCGCATTTCTTTGAAATCCGCGACTGGGATCGAATTGCCCCGTTATTACCCGCCAAATGGCGCTCCCGGTTGGCGGTCATGATGGGCACCCCTCATCCGGATCCGCGCTGACGCCGGCAAAAATTTGGGCTTCCGTCAGTTACGACCTCTCCCCTCTTAAAACAGTTCCGATCCAAGATCTCGATTTCCGTTTGGGTCTTGAATCACACCCTCCAAGGAGATAATTAGTGATGTGGCCCCAAAATCTTTGTCTCCCTCCTCCACTTACGTTATGCTTAGCGGATAAGGTAAGCAGAATACCACCCCCGAAGGGAACGAATTCTCATGACGCTAAAGGATTCTGGCCTATCGGCCTTGCTCGATCCCTGGAAGTCGACCGTGGAGTACCTGGGACAACTCTTGGATCAGGTTGTAGACGAAGAAGAGGGTCAATCGGGGATCTCGGAGATTGCAGACCATTGGGTTACCTGGGCGACATCGCGCCGCCAGGGCAACCAGACGGCTCCTCCCGCTCGGCCCACGGTGTATCAAGGTCATGTGATTCGTCTACTCACAGAACGTTTAAGATTGCAAAACTTGGCCGAAGATATTACGCGCATGGATCTGGTGGCCTCCCATCGCGGTGTTGAGCACCGAT
>JAJYPK010000252.1 GCA_021795465.1 Bacillota bacterium | reverse complement strand
ATGCTCAAAAACCATAAGCTTGCTAGGGCGGTTGCCGACATGGGCTTTGGGGAATTTCGCCGCCAGTTAGAATATAAGGCGACCCAACGCGGCAAGACGGTGGTCGAGGTGTATCCGAGCAGCAAAAGGTGTTCCGTGTGTGGGCACAAGGTCCCGAAAATGCCCTTAAGGGTGCGGGCATGGACATGCCCGCAGTGTCAGACGCATCATGCCCGCGACGTCAATGCGGCGGTTAATTTACGGACAGTGGCCGAGAGTTCGATGGGTGATCGCTGTCCATCCGTTCCTGCCTGACGGTAGGACTGCTCGGTGACTCGCTTGGGGAGCGCCCTCCGGTGGAAAGTCCTCGCGTAGTGTGCGTGGAAAGTCCTCGCGTAGTGTGCGTGGACGACCGGTCCTTGTGACCCTAAGAAGCCGTGACGCGATGAACCAGGAAGGTGGCGACAGATTTGGTCAGCAATGAGCAAATTTGGATAAGTCCATCAGAACGGTAGATGTTAAAGCCTGAAACACCTGACCCAACAGAGCGTGAAACCAAAGGGCTACCCACTCGGGGACAGGCCTTTGTTCTAGGGAGTTAGGGCACAACGACCCCGGCTCCGTCGTAGTGGTTAACCCAATACACGTTGTTGAGGTTCTGAATCATGACGGTTTGTCCCGGTGCGGGCGCATCAATAAATGCCTGGGGATAACCCCCCGCAGATCCGATGTAAATGCCAACATGGCTGGCGCCGGATGCGTAGGTGGTAAAGAACACCAAGTCGCCTGGAGCCAAAGCGGACTTCGCGATGGGTTTGGCGTCAGCATACTGAGCCCAACTGGTGCGCGGAATCTTGACCCCATTCTTGGCAAACACAAATTGAGTAAAACCAGAACAATCAAAGCCCTGGGGGGTAGTACCCCCCCAAAGGTACGGCGCCCCCAAATAGGCCTTGGCCGTATTGACCAAGGACTGACCGAACGAGGTTCCACTCGATTGGACCGGTAGCGAAACGCTCGATGATCCGCTACTGGTGGTGGAGGCCCGTCCCTTAATTTGCAGGGTCTGGCCGACTCTTATGAGATTCGGGTTCGACAAATGGTTAAGTTGGGCCAGGGCTTGCCGTGTCGTGGCGAAGCGTGCTGCAATGCTGGATAGTGTATCGCCAGCCTGAACACGATACGTACTAGCGGTGACCGTTCGAACCGTGTTTGTGGTCGTGGTAGCCGTTGATGGTTCGGAGATCTGGAGCACTTGACCGACCGCAAGCCGATTCGGATTGCTGAGGTGATTCATTTGAGCGAGCTGACGCCATGTCGTGTGAAGGTGAAATGCGATGGCGCCCAAGGTATCTCCGGGTTGGACCGTATAGGTGGAACCTGATTGGGACGCGACACTAAAGGTAGGGGATGCCGAAGCGGAACGCGCTACAGTGGAGTTGAGAGCACCTTCTGTCTGAGGGACCACCATGCCGTCGATCGTCAGTCGATGAGACCTTTGAAACGTCCGTACTGCGGACTCGGTTTGGATGCCGAAATATCCGGTAATCGGAAGATGGAATCCCGCACGGTCGAGCCGACGTTGGAGTTGTGAGACCTGAGACCCACTTTGACCTTGGTAGATATAAGGTGCGAGCCACGCTGCATGGACGAGCGGACCGGCCCAAACTAAAGGAGCTAGCACAGCCCCGGCAATCAGTCTATACCGCATATGATAATACGGCTCCTTCCTTCATGTATTGCCTCCGAGGTTAGTTGGTCGGTTTGGGCAGAAGGTGCCCTACCAGGGGCTCAAGCCTGAGGATTCACCACGATGCATCCCCCGTACGCGGCATTGGATGCTACGATTCGGCTTTGAGGAGTTGGGCTTATCTTAAAGGGACAGGGATCGCAAAGTCACGTCGAATTCCGTCGACTGGATGGCACGATGAGCACTGACAATGATCACGTCCCAACAATGGTCAACGCACGGCAAATTTGACAGACGTGGAAGAATACGGTAGCCAGGAGGAGAAGTGCAGTTGCTTTGGGGAATTTTGCTATAATAGAGCAACGTGAAATCCGGGAGGTGCGGGATTGCCGAAAGCCAAGCCGTTAATTATTGTGGAATCACCAGCCAAAGCCAAGACTATCAGTCGTTTTTTGGGAAGCCGCTATCAGGTTAAAGCGTCAATGGGACATTTGCGCGATCTTCCCAAGAGCCAATTTGGAGTCAACGTTGAGGACGGGTTTACTCCACGCTATATCACCATACGAGGCAAAGGCCCGCTATTAAAAGAATTGAAGGATGCCGCCAAGAAAGCAGATCGGATTTTTCTCGCGACAGACCCGGATCGAGAGGGTGAGGCTATTTCATGGCACTTAGCGGAAGCTCTGGGGATTGACCCTGAACACACCCAGCGCATCGAATTTCATGAGATTACGAAAGACGCGGTGAGCCATGCAATTCGCCACGCGAGACCCGTAAACATGCCGCGCGTGAATGCGCAACAAGCTCGCCGTATTTTGGATCGTGTTGTGGGATATCAATTATCCCCTCTCTTATGGCATAAGATTCGACCCGGTTTATCGGCCGGCCGAGTTCAGTCGGCCGCGTTGAAGCTCTTGGTAGACCGCGAGGATGCCATATTGGCATTCGTGCCGCAACAATATTTC
>JAJYPK010000106.1 GCA_021795465.1 Bacillota bacterium | reverse complement strand
AACAAAAGACCGGGAGCCAGGACCATGATGCCTCCGACTAAGATGGCGCCTGGACGAAACACGGGATCTTGCGCGGCCAATAACGCGGGCAAGACGGCGGCCACCGCCGCTAAGAGGTCAGACAAACTTCCAGGGATGGAGGTGCGTCGTAGTTTTTGGCGAATCAGTTGCGTAAGCATGCCCGCAACCGCGGCCGGTATCATGTCGATCACACGGCCTCCCATGAGTTGACTCATGAGACCCGCAGCACCGGCTGCGAACAGCACCGACTGCAACGGGGTATAAGGAGATAAGGTCTCTGCCTGGGCCAGCTTTTGGCGGAATTCGGCCAAGGGAATCGGATTGTCGGCGACGTCTCGAGAGAGTTGGTTAATGGCGGCGACCGCTGCCAAGTTAACCGACCGACGTTGGATTCTTCGTAAGACGGTAGCTGTGGGAGATGCCACAAATATTGCGGTCGGAAATGCTACCACATGCAAACCCGTGACCTTATAGGCGCGGGCCAAACGTTCGATGGTATCCTCAACCCGGGATACCTCAGCACCGCTCGCCATCATGGCCAACCCGGCGTCAGTGATGGCTTCGAGCACGCTCGGGTCGAGGATGGCTGTCTTGGTCTCCATCGGAACCTCCCTTTACCGGACGAAACACCCAGAACTGGGCCAACAGAAAACCCACAATGGTACCAAAGGGGATCGCCACTAAATCGGCAATCAGGTAATTCCAATGCGGATTGGTCAAAATGATCGCCCACCAGGCATGTCGCTCGGCCGCATATCGCGTGGCCACATACTGGTTCCATGGGTGCGCCAGCAATAAACGATAGATCCCCGTTTGAATCAAAAGTCCCCCCGCCGATACCAAGTTATACTGGAGCAGTTTTGGCCAGCTCGCGGGTTGCTTGAACGTGAACCACGCATTTAAAAGATAGTTGCTGATAATCGACGCCTCAACCGCAATCACGTAGGTGGCCGTGGGCAATCCAGGAAAAAGTCGCCGTGCCAAGGTCAACACCGCGACGTTTACGGCCACACCCGTGACGCCGATCAAGCCATACCGTCCGAGGCGACCCCACATGTGGGCTACGATCGCATCCGATCGCTGGCAGTTTCTTGGACTCCCCGTAAGGACGCCTCCACCCGCAGTTTCGGAACCATCCACAGTGCTTCGATTAAAATGGTTGGGGACATCTTGCTCGTTCCTTCTCGACGCTCTTCAAACACAATCGGCATCTCGACAACTGTGAACCCCGCCTTAAT
Source organism: Bacillota bacterium (assembly GCA_021795465.1). Lineage (GTDB taxonomy): Bacteria > Bacillota > Sulfobacillia > Sulfobacillales > Sulfobacillaceae > JAKADJ01. Next base: position 10,139 of record JAJYPK010000106.1, on the reverse strand, counting down.
CGCCCGATAGGTCATCTCAATTTGAAACCCGTAACCAGACGATCCCACGGTCCCCAAATTAATGGATTCAAGGACTTTGCGGCTAAAACATTTAAATCCACCGGTAACATCCTTCACGGGGATTCCCAGTAAAACCCCTGCATAGAGGGAGCCGCCGCGAGAAATAATCTTCCTATACCAAGGCCACCGCGTCACACCGCCCCCGGCCACATACCGGGATCCCAAGACCACGTCGGCATTGCGCTCGGCCATCGTCTCAATGAACTTGGGAAGATAAAGAGGATTATGCGAAAAATCCGCATCCATTTCAAAGAGATAGTCATATCCCTTCATCAGTCCATAACGAAAACCCGTTAGGTAAGCCGTCGCCAAGCCAAGCTTTCCTTGTCGATGGATAACCTCGATCCGTCCCGGATAGACCTCTTTTAAGTGTTCGGCCAACAGCCCCGTCCCATCCGGAGAGCCGTCATCAATGATCAACGCATCAAAGTCTTCATTTCGCTCTATAACACTTTCCACCAATGGTGACAGGTTACCCAACTCATTGTAAGTCGGTATGACCACCAAGGCCCTCATTCAATTGCCCCCTAACTGACGCTCTAAATCTTAAACGCTCTCACATTATATGTTGGGTATCCTATTCCGATCACATACCCACCCCAATCGCTTGGGTACTCGCTTGTCTCCAAGGTTTAAGTCAAGCCAATTCCTAGGACGCATTACGCACTATTCTTCCACAACAAACCAAGTAACGTCGTCGTCGCTGCTAAGTCTATCATACTCAGCAACGACTCAAACCGCAATGGACCACCCCTGAATATCTGCTGAATTGGCAAATTACTACCAAAACAACACATAATATCTACCCTCACGATGACTCCTGCATCGGCCCGGCACATCACCGCGTCGAGCATGAAATTCCTCTAGACTGGAAGAATTTAGCCAGGAGTCCTCGTCAATATCCGGGGCAGTCCGCATGAAAAAATTCGGATCCGTAGGTAAAAAGCATGGCGGTATCGGGAGAAGACAACTCTCGGAAACCGCCAAACGACATCACGGGCCTCTCTATCCTTCTGCTACCTTGGGGGATTTCGTCGGATGCGCGCTGCCCCGAAGAGTTAAGTCCTTTTCCAGGATTAGCCCTGACCAGGTATCGGTCGGTGGGATGGCCGCTATCGCAATCAATCGTTCGGCCTGCTTCTGAGTGAGGCCAAAGTGTAGTCGAGAAATTCCCCAAGCTCGGGCTTCGGTCCACAAATAGGCCAAAAGATCTTCATCCAGTTTACCCTCTACACTGCGAAAATAATGGAGATGCATGGTTTCATTCTGGCCGATCCGATACATGGCCACCGCGTCGACCTCTTGCGCAGAATCCTGGGGTGCCAGCGCGAGTCCACTCGCCTCAAAACGATGCCAAAGATCATCCATGCTAAGACTATGGGGAGCCCAATGATCGGCCTCTGCCCATAAATCATCAGAAAATCTCTGGTGGAATGCCCGGATCCGATCCCGATCCACGGCCCACGCGGGTCCCGCTGCGAGGGGCGGCTCTTCAGGTGCTCGAAAGCCGGTAAGAGTCCCCACCATCCATCCCTCATCCACCTGAAAACCCAGGTTTTCTTCTAAAATATGTAAAGAGGTCTGGTTATCCTGATGGATTAAGGCACGGGCCACATGGGCCCCTAAACGGCTGGCCTCCTCCACTTGAAACGTAGTGAAGGATTCGCCCAATCCTTGGCCTTGCCGCGGTGGTGCAATACGCATGGCACCCAAGTACGCCTCATGCCGTTTGGGGAGCGTGATAACCGCCGTACCAATAATCTGATCGTCATCCAACGCGAGATAGAGGCCACCTTGTCGTTGGGCCATATACTTTTGGACTTGGTTCGACAGATAATCGTCAACAAACTGCCTCAGAAACTCTTGAACTCTTCCTTCATCCTCCATCGAGGCACGGACATACCGCAACAACAGTGGCCCTCCCTTTCACAACTGTCTCCATTGTACATGGCTCCCGAGACGACTTCAACTACTAGCCCGAAGCAGGAGGGCGTCGGTGATTTAATTGAAAGATATAGAACGTCAGGTCGGTTGTCTCTTGCTCGGTCAAAGTACCGGGGTCGCTCGCTGGCATGTGGGTTTGAATAAATTGTCCAAGCCGTGCGGGAGTTTGGTAGGTCTGCAACACCGTGCTGTCGTTTAGGATCGGAGCCCCTCCGGCGCCGTTGCCGCCAGGTCCATGGCAAGTTTCACAGAGATCCACATAAAGCTCGCGGCCACCCGCCGCCTCTTGTCGGTCAATTTTCATTGTGGCGCGAACCTGACCACGATGATATGCGAGCATCGCTCCACCGAGAACCACGAGACTCAAGACGGCCACTAAAAATCCTGTCTGTCGCAGAGCCATATTACTTACAACCCCCACTCGATGCCCCAGGGGATTTGCTACGCGAGAGATGATCCGTCCAGCCGCTGGATAACCAATGCAAATAAAGATTAAGCTCCCGGAGTTCCTGGCTATTCACCCTGAGGGCCTTACCCCCCATCGCTGTAATGCAATGGTTAATCTGACCATCTAAGGTCACGACCTGGCCCTGGACCATTTTGGGATACCCAGAAGCGGCGCCTAGTAAACTCGGTATCACAACCCCGTCGTGAAAAGAGGACAAGGTACCTGCACCTAAATGACAGGTGTCGCACGATGATCGGATCGGCGACAGGGTCGCGTCCCTGAAAAGCGTTTCCCCTTTTTTTATCTCGATGCCTAACTTACCCGACGGAATCGGGATCTCTGGTGCGGCATGGAGCGCCGCCGGCGTCAGCGCATACAACGGCAGTGCGAACATTTGTCCATTTTCATCAGGTTGGTAAATAGTCTCTCCCACGATCACCGGAAAATCCGCCGCAAAAGCTCCGGTTAAATACCGGGAGGCTATGTCCTTGCCGGTTCTTGCATCGAGGGCATAGAACATTCCTGTACCGTCCCCAAGATATAGGATATGATGAGCAACCGCGGGCGACTCAGAAATAGGTCCGGCCGCCGTAAAGGCCCAACGTATCTTTCCCGTCGTCGCACTCAACGCATATTCTTGGTCGGTGATAGGACTTCCCACGAATAAGGAGGCGCCCACAACCACCGGAGCCGACACTTCAATGTCGGTCGGTAGCTTACCCGAACCCAATCGAGATTGCCAGACCAGGTGGCCGTTTTGATCAAACGCAAATACCACCGATGACGCTCGGGTCCAACTACCCGTTGTTCCCATCACGTAGACAAGATGGTGGGCATAGGCCAGAGAACTATCGTCGGACCCCGCGAATACGTGGGGAATGGGCGTTGCCCATAACACATGGTGGGTCTTAACATTGATCGCATACAAGTCGTACGGGTGCGCTCCAGAGACATAAAGTACTCCGTGGGCCAGGGTGGGTGAAGACATACTCACGTACGACCCAATCTGGATCGCCCACTTGCGCGAGCCAGTCCTGGCGTTGAACGCATAGACCCCGCCGTTGCCGTTGACCGCAAATAAGGTGCCGTGCTGATAAACAAACGTCGGCATGTTCTCGCCCGCCGTCCGATACTGCCACACGATCCGCCCATTCGAAGCATCCAAGGCATAGATTGCGCTTGGTCCGGTCCCCCGCGTCACATGACGCGCACCAAGCTCGTTTACCGCCGTCTCTGAGGGGCCAGAAAACCCTTGGGTGCCGGTCCCCACAAAGACCAGTCCATCGACCACCAAGGGGGTGGTCATCGACATATTGTTCAAGTGCGTCGTCCATAGAAGCGTTCCCGTAGCCGCGTCTAAGGCGTATACCCGGTCATTAGTCTCTAACGAAAGGTTTCCCCCATCTCCGGACACATAGATAACACCGTCGGCCACCGACGCTTGTTGCAGGGGTTCACCCGCATTATAGGTCCAGTTTTCGGCCCAATTGGCCACCGACGGCCCTTCGAAGATGGGGTTGTTACGGGTGGTCATCCCATACTTGGTAAAGCGAGTCGGGCCAACATGGGTAGTGGCGAATGCCATCCCTGGCAACGTCTCGGGTGTGGTTAGGCTGATCCCCATAGCGATACCCACCAGCACCGGCAAGACCCATATCCAGTACCGTTGCATTCGGTTCATGCGATCTCCTCATCCGATAGACGTTACACCCAGGGCGAACACAATACTCGCCACGCGCATAATGTTCCACAATTGGGTTCGACTATGAGTCACATTGCCTGAATTGTAGCTGAAGCGCCAGTGTTCGAGGCCCTAGGACCGGGGTACAAACCGTTGCGTGCGCCGCCAATAGTAAAGAGATCCTAAAAGAAATAAGCCTCCAATCACGATTTTCGTTCCCCAATGGGCAGGTCCTTTTTTCACCTGGTCGATGCGAGACACCAATACGGTGGAGCGCGCCGTAAGGACTTCAACCTTAAGAGTGCCAGGCGCCGTGATGGTTGCCCTGGCCACGAAGTCATGGGGCCTCAAACGTTTAAAATCTTTCGTCTCCGTATGATGATCTTCGGTGAGCCGTAGCTTAGACGGTACGGCTGTAGATCCCTTGGGCGTAATAACAATAAAAATGACCTTAGCTGGGGCCACAATAGGGCTCGGGCTCGTCTTATAGATGAGATGCGTCGGCACATGCGCAGCTCTTGCGTAAGGTCCCACCCCGAGTCCGGCGATGGACAGCATCATCACTGGCCAGATCCAGGGTCGCCTCCGCGGTCGCACCCCCGCTTGTCCCATAGGCTTTCACCCTTCCTCCTGTACACTCGCATTGTACCATCAATCATGGGAGAGGTGCGGCACTCAGATACGTTATCCTTCATGCTGCAGGGTACTGGACAAGATCCCCGGCGCCATCGCGACATCCCAGAGCCACGCCCACGCCAGGTACGCAGTAATGAGAGCCTTGCCATTCCGCTTACCCAGGACCTTTGCAATCAGAAGAAGGCGCATCTTAAGACGCCTAGGTAGCACCGGGTAACGCACCAGGGATCGCGAGGCCAGAGCGGCGCCGAGCCAGACGGCTCGGATGACGCCTGCTTCGGTACCCGGGACCGTATCGGGAACCAGGTGATGCCAACGGGATTCGAGAGTAGCCCAAATGTGTGAGCGAGCTATGCGGCGTTTGGACTTGTTGCCTGACCAAGCCAGCCGAAGACTCCACCACATTAAGATCCCCAGGTTCGCTCGTCGATAGCCATGATGCATGACGTTCCCTCCCGCCCTTATGTATAATCCAAAAATATACCGTCAAGTCTGGCAGAGGTCGCTCCGTCACGATCCGATCAAACGCCCTGTTTCGTCTAGGTTTGCACCGCAATGTGCGTGTTCGTCTTCTCTTTCCTAGCAGTGTTCCCGGAAATCGGAAACTTAGGCAGCGAATAGCGACGATGCATCAACATTATTTATCGTATCGGCTAAACCACGAGAACTTACGCCGAATCCGTCGGCCACCCTAAATTTTTTCTCCGAAAAGCTGTATAATACCGAGTGAAAGGCTCAGATATAAACTGGTATGCATCCTGAAGGGAGGGTTCAAGCCATTGCCTACGAAAGAAGAGGTCTTAGAGGTACTAAAAGAAGTCTCGGATCCCGAAATCGGTGTCAATGTGGTGGATTTGGGGCTCGTTTATGATGTCTCGATAGACCAAGAGGGGCAAGTCACCGTCCAAATGACCTTAACTGCTCCTGGTTGCCCGATGCATGACACCATCGCGCGTACCGCGGAAATGGCAGTGGAAACGCTGGATGGAGTAAGACGTGCCCAGGTCGACATCGTCTGGAATCCGCCATGGACGCCGGACATGTTAACCGATGAAGGACGACGCTTATTAGGTTTCTAAATAATTGAGGTGGCGTGATGTTAGACCAACGATCGATACTGGGTGCCCTAGAGGCCGTCCATGATCCCGAATTGCACCAAAGTATTGTCTCACTCAACATGGTTCGTGAGGTGACGATTGACCATGGTCATGTCACGGTGGATATCGCTCTTACGGTGGAGGGTTGCCCGCTTCACCAACAAATTACGGCCGACGTCACGAGAGAACTGAAAAAATTATCCGGGGTCGATCAGGTCCAGGTCACCCTAAGCGTGATGGATGAAGCCGAGCGACGCGAAACCTTTTCTCGAGCATTTCAACGAGCTAAAGCCCAGCGGGCGAGCGGAGAGACCGCTACAGCAACCGCCGTCAAGGCTCCGTCCGCTTCCAATTCACCATCGACGCGAAAAGCGCCCGTAATCGGTCCCCTCCCTGGACAAGGGACCGCCCAAGGCATGATGGCTGAATCGAGTGCTACGATCGTGTTAGGCATTGCCAGCGGTAAGGGTGGCGTGGGAAAGTCCACGGTTACCGCCAATCTTGCCATTGCTCTCAGCCGTTCTGGTGCGCGAGTCGGCGTGATGGATATGGATATTTATGGATTTAGCCAAGGCCGCATGTTTGGGGCAGAGGGCCAAGCGCAGATGAACGAACACGAAAAAATTGTTCCCTGGCACGTTCACGGAATCTCTTTGGTGTCGATGGGCATGTTCGTCCCAGAACACCAGGCCATTGTCTGGCGGGGACCCATGCTAGGGAAGATGATGCAACAGTTCTTCACCGATGTCGCCTGGCCAGAGCTCGATTATCTGCTGGTGGACTTGCCGCCGGGAACCGGAGATGTGGCGCTCGATATCGCGCAAAAAGTGCGCAAAGCCAAGCTCCTACTTGTCACCACTCCCCAAGAAGTCGCCGCTAATGTAGCCCATCGCGCCGGGGATGTGGCATCCCGAGCTCAGCAAGAGATTGTGGGCGTCATCGAAAATATGTCCTATGTCCTTTGCCCGCATGGGGATCGCCTCGAAGTGTTCGGATCCGGGGGTGGGCAGAAGCTCGCGTCCGATTTCAACGTACCGTTGCTCGGACAAATTCCGCTGGAATCCGATGTTCGCCAGGGCAGCGACCGCGGGCTCCCCATTACCGTAAGCAACCCGCATTCGGCATCATCGGACGCGTTTTTTGCTATCGCTCGAACGATCCGGGAAGCGGTGGGTTAACCCACCGCTTTTTAGCGACGCGGCTATCAGGGCGTCGAGGTGCCTTCCCGCCCATAATGATCCTCTAAACGGACCACATCCTCCAACTCGGGTGTCGAAACCTCCATCACGTCAACATCGGTCACTGCCGTGAGACGATGTTGGGTCAATGGGGGAATCTCTATGGCATCACCCGCGCCCATGGTCTTCGTATTTCCATCAACTATAATGAGCGCCTGCCCAGATATCACATACATGCTTTCGTGTTTTACATTATGATATTGTAGGCTTAATGCCTGTCCTTGGTTCACATGGATAAGCTTTCCGACATATTTGTCGGTCATAGCCCACCATAGTTCATAGCCCCAGGGCTTTTCTACTCTTTTCATCCGCTAACCTCCTCATATCAACACCCGGCATTGGATTATATCACCTAATGCATCTTGGCGACCACCACACTATAAATCATGGGATGCCGTTTGATAGTAACAATCTTGAGACCTGTATCGGCACAGTAGTGGCGAATTAGTTGCGGTTTCAGGTAGTGGGGGTCGGGCCAAAATTCCGTAATGAGAATTCTGCCCTCCGGTTTTAGTACTCGTTTGGCCTCCGCTAAGGCCCCCGCTCGCCGAGGCGAAGGTAATTCCCCTAGCATCGCCACTATAACAACCCAATCAAACACGCCAGAATCCCACGGAAGGGCCTCGGCGGTGCCGAGGCGGAGCTCCGGTTCTAGGATGGCGCCTTGCAACACGCGTCGTCGAGCCAATTCCAAAGCCTTCGGTTGAATATCTAATCCCGCTACCTGTCCTGCTTTCCCCACCCGTTCCGCCAACGCCGACACAATGACACCGGTACCGACGCCCACTTCGAGTACATGCTGGTGCTCGACATTCCCCATTAATCCCAGTGATTGCCGGGGCCCGAAGTAACGCATCCGTAAGGGATTTCCCAAAAAAAACCGTTCGAGCGCCATGGACATCGGCCCGGGTCTGAATATGCCCTGAAGCCGAAAAGCCAAAAATCCTAACACCACCACTCCTATCACGGCGATGATAATCATCATTCTGATCATGCCTCCTGATTGGATATTATGGGAGACATTAGGCTATAGTAAAGGGGAGTCTTTCTATGGCTCGTTAAGGAGGATGGATACTCGTGCAAGATACAACCAAAACGCTCAAAATCGGCGATGTTGCGCCTGACTTCCAATTATCCACCAAGAATAAGCGCATGATCCAACTTCGAGACTACCAAGGACAGAAAAATGTGCTGCTACTCTTCTATCCTTTGGCATGGACCCCTGTCTGAACGAACGAAATGCCGGCGTTTAATCAGGCACTGCCTGAATTCGACCGGCTGAATACCCAGGTCCTGGGTATTAGTGTAGACTCGGTTCCTTGCAACACAGCATGGGAAGAATCCCTAGGTCATCTCAACTACCCTTTGCTGTCGGACTTCTGGCCCCACGGCAAAGTCGCCGAATCTTACGGGGTGCTGCGGGCCGAAGGGATCGCCGAACGGGCGGTGATCGGCATCGACAAGTCCGGCACGATTCGCTACATCGACGTGCACAACATTGCAGAGGTGCCAGAACCAGCACCTATCGTCAAGTCCTTCGAATCGTGGGCTAAGTAAAGGACGGGCTCTTTTGAGCCCGTCCTTTACTTCCCTCGTAGAATCCTATCGATTGTGCGTTCGGCGCCAATTCACCTGGGGCCGAATCATGTCCCAATCGACCCGGTCCTTGTGAGCGTCAATCACCTTGAATAAGGACTCTATCAAGGTGTCAGACAGCAAATGCGGCTTCAGTCCCAACTCGACCAATTTCGTGTGCTTCGCGTTATAATAATGGGTTAAGGCTTCGGTCCGAGGGTTGTCCACCAGCTCTACCCGAGCTTCACCAGGCCACGCTTTGGCTACCAGTTCGGCTAGTTGCTTTATGGAAAATTCTTCGGTGAATTGGTTAAAAACTCGATACTCCTTAGGTTCTGGGGGGTTATCTACGGCAATTTCAATACAGCGAACGGTGTCACGAATATCTAAAAGACCTCTGATTTGGGTGCCTTGCCCGTAGACTGTCAACGGATGACCCAACGAGACTTCAATGCAGAAACGGTTCAGTACTGTGCCGAACACGGAATCGTAGTCTAGTCGTGTCGCTAAGTCGGGGTGTAAGACCGTCTCTTCGGTTTCGACACCGTAGACCACGCCTTGATTCAAATCCGTCGAGCGCAAACCGAAATTACGGCACGCAAACTGGATGTTATGACTATCATGCACTTTCGATAAATGATAGAACGATCCCGGTTGTTTAGGGAACGGTAAAACATCTTTGCGCCCGTTGTGCTCAATTTCAATGAAGCCTTCCTCGATATCAATGTTCGGTGTCCCATATTCCCCCATGGATCCGAGCTTCACCAGGTGGATACTCGGATCGAGATCCGCGATCGCATAAATCACATTAAGGTTTCCGACCACGTTATTAACCTGGGTATACACGGCATGCTCGCGGTCTATCATGGAGTATGGCGCCGACCGCTGCTCGGCAAAATGAACAATGGCCTCGGGCTTAAAGTCCCTAATCATCTGGTACACGAAATCCGCCACGGTCAAATCCCCAACGTACAGCGGCATAGTCTTTCCTGTTAGCGTTTTCCAGGTCTTAATCCGTTGCTGCAACGATGCGATCGGAACCAGACTTTCTGCTCCTAGCTCAAAATCATACTGTCGTCGTACAAAATTGTCGGATACGGCGACCTCGTGACCTCGCTTCGACAAATACATAGCCGTCGGCCATCCTAGATACCCATCTCCGCCTAGCACTAAAATTTTCACCCTGTTGCCTCCCTGTTCCTCACGAAATGTTGCCCAATCCATTATAATACGACCGATCAAGGTGCCAAAAATGTCGTAGAGGAACTTCAGATATGTTTCAGTTTCGACCCGCTAAAGAATAGCGTCCGCCCCTTTTGGGGGCAACCAACGGGCTACACCCGATGGTGGTATTCAGTGAACTAGCGGCATCGACACGCCTTGGCGACCAATCTCCCACCAGGTCCAAAGTCTCGACCCCAAAAACTAATATCCGCCATCCGAGACACCTCTGCCGAGGG
>JAJYPK010000105.1 GCA_021795465.1 Bacillota bacterium | reverse complement strand
GCCGTCGGTCGCATTCGCCAGCAACATCCCGACCTCATGCGAAGCTTGGTCCGTAGCGCCTAGGCGCTACGAAGACTCCATCGAATAGCCCTATCCGCCACTCTCGTCGAGAGTGGGCATTTGCTTATCCATCAGGCGGGATGGCTGCTTGTGAGTCACGTCGCCTGCCTCCAAAAAGCCGTGAATGACCTTTTCACCGGAGAATCGCGGCGTTTTTCGCCTCGTTGGGGGTTATCCACAACGCTCAATATGAGTACAACGCAAAAAGCTCGTCAAATCGTGTCCTTGACATTAGCTAACCAAACCTAGTAGAATATTGCTGTTCGGGTTTCGGCGGTCTCAGCCGACCCATTTCGTAGGAGGGATTTAGATGTCCACGTATATGGCTCGCCCCAAGGATTTCGAGCGAAAGTGGTACGTGATTGATGCATCGGGTATTCCCCTTGGGCGGGTAGCCACCGTAGCGGCAACGTTGTTACGTGGGAAACACAAGCCGATTTATACTCCCCATTTGGATACTGGTGACCACGTTATCATCATTAACGCAGAGAAGGTCCTCTTGACCGGGCATAAATTGGATCAAAAGATTTATTATCATCATTCTGGCCATGAAGGTGGTCTCAAAAAAACAATTTATCGTCAACTGATGATGCGTAAGCCAGAATTCGTGTTAGAGAAGGCTATCCGAGGAATGTTGCCGCACAATCGACTGGGTCGAGATGTGTACCGCAAGCTTAAGGTCTATCGCACTGATGCACATCCGCATCAAGCCCAGCAGCCGGAGATTTGGGAGGTTAACGCTTAATGGCAACAGCACAATTTTGGGGTACCGGACGACGCAAAAATGCCGTAGCTCGTGTGCGGTTGGTTCCGGGGTCCGGTCGCTTAGTGGTGAATGGTCGAAACTTTGAAGACTATTTTCCGGTCGCTACGATGCGTATGGTCGTGGTTGGTCCGTTAAAGTCCTCAGATGTTGAAGGTCGTTTCGATGTTTTGGTTCGTGTCGAAGGTGGTGGTGTTGCGGGCCAAGCTGGAGCCGTGCGCCATGGTATTGCGCGAGCTCTCTTGGGGGTTGACCCGAATTTCCGCGGCACTTTGAAACGCTTAGGGTTTCTTAAGCGGGATGCTCGAATGAAAGAGCGTCGGAAATATGGGCTGAAGAAAGCTCGTAAGGCACCGCAGTTTTCTAAACGGTAATACGCGAAAGAGTCCCAGAGTCGGGGCTCTTTTTTTGTTCTCCCTGAGTGGGCTACACAATGTGGGATTATGAACCAATCAAAGATAGCGATGGAGAAGAAATCTTTGGAATTCGCGGCGTAAATGGGTGGGGCTGCGTAGGTGTCAGTACGGGATCGACGACATGTACCCACAGTTGCTGAATCGCGTCGCGCTCACCTAGCTGAGCCCGGACCAAATAACTTTCGCATTCGATCTCGCGCCGATCGCCCGTCTCTAACGTCAGGGCCTGTGTCAAATAGTCGCGGGCGTTGGTGAGTCGGCCTTTACCCACCGCGCGACGGGCCAGTAGACGTAGTGCATACACCTTGATGGGGAGCCAGGGCCACACGTTTTCCTCCCGCAACACGCGATCACTATAATGAAGGAGCCAGTCGTGGCTTGGCGCCTTGGACCCAAGTTGGAGGAGGGCGGCGAGAAGTGCCGCCTGACCTTCTGAAAAGTGAAGGCGGTCAAAAACTTCTAGGCTTTTGGTGAGCAATTGATGCGCTTCGTCATGACGCCCGGTGTCGATTAGTACGCGTCCCAAGTCGCCTTCGATGGTGGCGCGTTCGTCGGATTGAGCGATTTGTGCGAGGCGCGCTAGAGCTTGGTCGATGGCTGTTAGGCCGTCAAGGTGATGGCCCAGTTGCCATGCAGTCGACGCAATTCTGCCGTATAAGGCGGCCTGGCGGCCGTCAGATATCAGATGATCGGGATCGACTAAGGCTTCTCGATACAGCTCTAGTGCGGAACTCCATTCACGCTGCCTGTAACAAAAATCCCCATAGTGCTGGCCAGATTCCGCGCGGATATCAACGGCGTGTCGGGGTAGGCGTCGGGCATACTCTAATGACTGCTGAAACGAGGTCACGGCCTTGCGAAAGGATCCGTTTTGAGCGGCCACCATGCCCAAGGTATTGGCAATTTCCACGGCTTGGATTGGATATTCTTCCGGATTGATCATGGTCAGGCTTTCTTCCAGGTGCGTTAAAGCTGGTGCTAAATTGCCTCGAGCCATTTCTAGGCGCCCCATGGTCGCCTTGATGTGGGCGAGCGTATCGTCACGACCTGTGCGTGCCGCAAGGATGTAGGCTTCTTGTAGACCTAACATTCCATCGTCCAAACGTCCTGTATTCCATAACGCCTGCACCGCCTTCAGCAATACGTCGATGGTACGCAGGTCGTCGCTATTTTCAACAAAATACCCCAATGGTTTTCCTAAACGTTGTGCTATGGTGGTCAACGCCTTATGGGATGGATGTATCCGGCCGAGTTCGACTTGGCTCACATAACTCTTGGTTAGTTCGGTGCCAGCCAATTGTTCCTGGGTTAAACCAAGTTTTTTCCGCAAGTCGCGAATCTTAACACCGACCATCGCTCATCCCTCCTAGGTTCAATGTACCATAAGTCAATTGAATTGGTCAGAGCGTCTACGTATTTCAACAGTAACTTTGAATCCCAGTTAAATATTTAGTTGTTGAAGATAGCCGAATATCGAACAAGGGGACATGGCTGACCTCTGGGACTAAAATTTGACCGCTTATCTCATCCTACCCCTGAAAGGCCACTGCCCCACTCGAAGGAGAATTGGAGGTGAAAGACGGATGGTGTGGAAAGGGCTCGTATTCCTGACTTTGTGGTTGCATCTCGGAGTGGCATATCCGCTGGCCACCCAATCGTTTCCGATGGAAGGTGATCTGTTAGCCGGGCGGACCGTGGTGATTGATCCCGGGCATGGCGGATTGGACCCTGGCGCTCGAGGAAAACAGGCTACGGAGGACCGCATTAATCTTGAGGTGGCACTGGCCTTGAAGACATGGTTTCAACACGCCGGTGCACGCGTGCTCATGTCGTGGTCAAAGCCCAGCGATATTCCGCGGAATAAGAAATTTCGCGTTGCACAAAGGGTGGACTGGATTAATCGCACGCATGGGGATGTGCTGATTGATATCCATTGTAATTCGGGGTATCACACCTATCGGGGGCCCCAAACGTTTTACTGGAGCGGTGCGGGGAGTTATCATCTCGCGAACGATATTCAACAAGAACTCCAATATTGGACACATACCCGTCGTGGCGTCACTCGGATTAATCAGTATGTGCTTCGATATGCTAAGATGCCTGCCGTCAATGTTGAGCTAGGGTTTATATCCAACCCGAAAGACGAGGTCGCTTTGATGTCTTCGGGGTATCAACGCGATATTTCGTGGTACATCTTTGTCGGAACTGAACGTTGGTTTTTGAAAGGGCGATGGCCGGAAAAGCGTCTCCAAGTGCCCCCACCGACCCATCTGCTGATACGCGATTAACGACAAACGGCTATAATAAAGAGAGGATGGGACAGCGGGTCATGGACCCGGGAAATTGTGCGAAGGTTAGGGGGGATGTTATGCAGGCGAAAACGATACGGATTATTGGGGTGCCTTTAGACTACGGAGCGGACCGACGCGGCGTCGACATGGGACCTAGTGCCATTCGGTATGCTGGCCTACACGAGAAACTGCGCCAGGTTGGACACGTTGTGACGGACGTGGGAAATTTACCGGTGCCGGTGCCGGAGAGCCGAACGAGCCCAGACACGCATCTTAAGTATCTCGACGAAATTGTAAAGGTCAGCCGAATCTTGGCACGCACGGTCGAAAAGGCGATGATGGAAGATGCATTCCCTTTGGTGCTGGGTGGGGATCATAGCATTGCCATAGGTACTATAGCAGGGCTTTTGCGCCGTCAGACACGCTTGGGTCTGCTATGGTTTGACGCTCACGGCGATTACAACACGGATAGGACCTCCCCGTCGGGAAACATTCATGGCATGCCGGTGGCAACCTCGGTGGGCAAAGGTCATGAGGCCCTAATGACGGCCTATCATGGACATTTTGTCGATCCTTCGAAGATTGTTTACATTGGGGTACGCACCCTAGATCCCCCGGAGGCGGAAGCCTTGCGCAGTAGTGGGATGACGGTGTTTTCGATGCACGAGATTGATCGCTATGGAATGCGCGAGGTGATGAGGCGTGCTATCGATATTGTGAAAGCAGACACGGACGGGGTCCATTGTAGTTTTGATATTGACGCGCTCGACCCTCTTTATGCCCCGGGATCAGGAACACCCTATAGTGGGGGTTTGACCGACCGAGAAGCCCATCTGGCCTTGGAACTGCTGGCCGAAGGGGATGTCTTAACGAGCATGGAAATGGTTGAAGTCAACCCCATCTTGGACGAACATAACCGAACGGGCGAACTTGCCGCTAACCTCATCGCATCCGCGTTGGGTCACAGAATCATTTAGGAGGAGAGATTATGACTTGGCAAGATGACGTTATTGCGCATCGTCGCGCACTGCACCAGATTCCCGAACTCGGGTTTGAAGAGACCGAGACTCACGCCTACTTGATGGATGCCTTACACGCCATGGGTCTCGATCCCGTGGTACATAAAACAGGACTCTGGGCTGATATAGAGTCTTCACGCCCTGGACGCACGGTCGCACTACGGGCAGACATTGACGGACTTCCTCTGCATGAAGACACCGGCCTAACCTTTTCGTCGACGCATCCCGGAGTGATGCACGCTTGTGGGCATGATGGACACATGGCTATCCTGCTGGGAACCATCGCCCGACTTATCAATCAAAGAGATCACTGGGCGGGGAGGGTACGGGTGCTGTTTCAACCTGCGGAGGAGTTGCCGCCGGGGGGTGCCCAAGAATTGATTGCTGCCGGGGTTCTCGATGGAGTGGATGAAGTCTTAGGATTACACTTGTGGTCAGAATATCCGGTGGGCACGGCACGCATCGCTCCCGGCCCCATGATGGCGAATGCGGACTCGTTCATCGTGCGGGTTTTCGGACGTGGAGGACACGGTTCACAACCGGAGAACACCAAAGATGCGGTGTTGATAGCGGCCCAGATCGTGGTGAACTTGCAGACCATCGTGTCGCGTAGGCTGGGAGCCTTTGAGCCAGCCGTGGTCACGTGCGGCACCATTAAGTCAGGAACCACCTTTAATATTATTGCTGAGTCGGCGGAAGTGACCGGAACCGTGCGCACTTTTTCTGCGACCACTCAAGCGCTGATTAAAAGGGAGATTGAGCATATCGCGAAAACCACAGCCCATCTCCACGAGGCTGAGGCGGAGTTAACCTATATCCATGGGTATCCGGTCGTTGTGAACGAAGCCGCATCCGCCCTGCGATGGGCGCATGCGCTGGAAGGGACCGTAACCCTCAAAGACGATCATCCGTCCATGGGTGGGGAGGACTTTTCCTATTACCTCCACCACCGTCCAGGGGCGTTCTTGTTTCTAGGATGCGCACCGGATGGTGAAATATTCCCCCACCACTCCCCACATTTTTTGGTAAACGAAGCGGCATTGCCCGTGGGAGTCGATGTGCTTTACAAAGGGGTGCGATCGGCGTTAGGTGTGGCACAGGATTTGCAAAGGCCATAAAGGTCGACTTTATGGCCCATGACCTGGTGTCCTAACCCTTCTAGACTGTGAGCCAAGGCCGTATCCACACGATCCGCAGCGAGATCTTCGACATGCCCACATTCTAGGCATATGAAGTGGTGGTGGTGCGTAGCAAACGGCGGAACGAGCTCGTACGCCACCACTCCATCGTGGAGGAGGACAGCATGAACCACGACCATGGTTAAAAACTGATCCAAGGTTCGATACACCGTGGCTTGGTTGACTCCGTCATGTGCCACAAGGTTGATGAGGGCAGCCATGGAAAGAGGCTTGGGCGAATCCGCGAGAGCACGAAAGACGCGTAGTCGATCGGGTGTGACTCTAAGATTCCGCGAGCGCAAGAGCTGTCGAAGATGATCTTCGGGGCGCGCGTCTACGTGTTGATTACCTGGCATTCTGTCACCTCTTATCCATCTAGTGTGGCATGACCGACGGCGGGGAGGCTTTTTGTTGCCGAGACCAATACCGTGTCTGTTGCACTAACGTGGTGAGCCCAATACCCATTACCGTTACGACCACCAAAACAAAGGCGATACCAATTTGGTGCAGATTGTGTACGCGTATACCGGTGTTAATCGTTAAGTTTGCTAATTGAGGGAGGGCTAATCCAAAAACACCCCCCGCCACGAAAGCTACTCCGCCCCAAGTGAGAGTCCGGCTGGCCGTCACCAGAGCCACTTTTTCCGTGGCTTCTGGCGGAAGTCCCAGACGTTGACTAATCCAACCAAATAAGGCTCCGGCCATCGCTTGCATCACTGTGGTCCCCAGTCCAAAGAGCGCGCCGGGAACCCATCCCCAGAGAGCGGAAGGCATCGAGGGGGCTAAGATCGTGTAGATAATGATGGCAAAGGCACCAAATCCCCATCCCGCAATGAATCCATGCACGAGAGGCATCCACGGTTTTGGAGCACGTGTTATTCCGGGGTCGGCGCTCTTGGATGCGGCACGAGACTTTTTGCGCAATGAGAGATGCCAATGTTTTCCTTGAAAAATATACCGACCAGCCCAGAACATGGCGACGCCGACAATGAGGTAGACCACGTAATCGACTTTGGATCCTAGGGTAAACCATTTATCAAACGCCAAATAGGCCAGTTCGCTTGCAATGGCCCGCTGTAGCGTGAAAGCTGCGGAGAACGTCAGGCCCGCTACCATACCCTTGCGGGTGGAATAACTTCCAATCGCGTAACTAAACGTGATTGGCCAGGTGTGCTCATCGGGAGTGACCCCATGAATCATCCCCAAGAGAAAGGCGGTGACCAACGCCGTGGTCCATATAATGCCACTATGTGGGTCCCAAAGATTCGGCATCGGGATTACCTCCGTCCTTATTGCGAAAACTTCGCATACACAAGATATCATGATTAGTGTAAGAATGCAACATTTTTTGGGGTTGGGACAAGGATTCAAGATCAGGGATCCTATATCTATGCACACAACATTACCCCTATGCGTATTGTGATATTGCTCAGGGTTAAGAATGTAGTTCGGGGCTAATACAGAAAGCAGGGGGCAAGATCATGGCATCTGGTGAGCCTTCTTTTAATAGAGAAACCCTATCTCGAGCTCAAGATCGCATACGCGTGCAGCAAGCGCGACATCGGCGTCAATGGCCGAAGCTTCTTTGGTTATTGATTGGTCCTGGGATCTTAGTGATGTTGGGCGAAAACGATGCGCCCAGCATGTTGTCTTATGCGGCGACTGGGTCCCAATTCGGGATTGGATTTTTCATTCCGTTCGTGGTGTTAACGTTTGCCATGGCTTTTGTGGCACAAGAAATCACCGTGCGATTGGGGGCTCAGACCAAAGCTGGTCACGCGGAGTTGATTTATCAGCGATTTGGGCGGTTTTGGGGTAACTTTGCCATGGGGGATTTGCTCTTTACGAATTTCCTTACACTAGTAACCGAATTTGTCGGAATTGTGGCAGGGGCGGGTTATTTTCACGTTCCGGCGCCACTGGCGGTATTGATAGGGTTGGGTGTGGTTATCAGTGCGGTGGTGTTCCGCCGTTACTGGTCGTGGGAACGGATGATCTTGGCATTGGCCGGATTTAATCTGGTGTTTTTCGTCCTCGCCGTGCTGGCTCCCATCTCGTGGGCTGCGGTAGGGCAGGCCACATTGCGATGGACACCATTACCAGGAGGGTGGACCTCTTCCACTATCGTGATGGTCCTCGCGGACATTGGAGCGACACTCACCCCATGGATGCTGTTTTTCCAGCAAGGTGCGGTAACGGATAAGGGACTTGCTAAAAAAGATATTCATTGGGGTCGGATCGATACTGCGTTAGGTGCGTTGCTGGCGGCATTGGGTGCGGTCGGTTGCATTGCAATTACCTCGCTCCTCTATGTTCATCACATGAATGTCGGGCAGTTTGGAGCGGCCCAGTTTGCCCAGGCGTTAACTCCCTATATTGGGCATATCGGTGGCGCGCTATTTGCATTAGGCATTTTTGACGCGGGTTTGGTGGCTGCCGTTGCCATCTCGACTTCCTCGGCTTATGCGTATGGTGAGGTGACCCGTGCGGGAAAAAGTCTCAATCATTCGTTTCGTGAAGCACCAAAGTTTTATTTCGTGTTGATTGGGATCGCAACACTAGCGGCCGCCATTGTGAGTATTCCGGGGTTTCCTCTAGAAGCCGTGGTGATTATGGTCAACATCATTGCGGTACTCACGATGCCACCCGCGATAGGATTTCTCCTATTGCTGGCCAATGACCGTGAGGTGATCGGAGAGCAGAAGAATACCTGGAAACTCAATATGTTGGGAATCGGCGTGGGTGTCTTTGTTTCGACGGCGGGCATCGTTTACGCGATCTCCGTCATATTTCCCCACCTACACATGTAAGTGGGGCTCAACGGAAAGGGAGGGAATATTCATGACCGGAAATAATGCGAATATGCTGCCGATGACGTCCAAGGACATTTCCGAAATTCTTGCGGAACATGTGGCCACAGAGCAGTACATGAAGACCCTGGGGCCCCGACGATTATCACCGTCGCTGCGTGGGTTGATCTGGTTGTTAAGACTGTACGTCATTTTCATGTTGGTGGCGGTCGTCATCAACGTGACGCACACCTTGGGCTAATAGAAGTTATCGATTACAGCGAATAGAGAATTCAAGATGTTAAGGAGGCGGCGCCGTTGAGTACCAGCGTTCAGGATGTTCCGTGGTTTATTCGTGGATTGTTTGCGGTCGCCCTCACCTTTTAGTGTTTAGACCGTAGAGAGGCTGTCCGTTGGTGTCGGGCTCACACGATTGCCGCAGAGCACACGGCCTCCGTAACCACGCGCTCTATAGACCTTGCGACCGGTGGACAAAACAAAGGCGCCCTTTATCGAGCAAGTCATGCTCGGACCCAATAATCTGACGTCAAGACAAATTTCTGGGTCAGCCAGGGGTCAACCCAGATTTGGTACGGCGAGAAGATGAACACGCCTACCACGTTGTCAAACAGGCCGGATGGATTATCTGTGATGGTTCTCAGCGAGGTGTGCCATAAAATGACAAGAGCCTATAAAAACAGAATTAAGCAGACCATACCGACAGCCTTCCCACAGGTCACGGTTGTCATCGACAAGTTTCATGTACTAATAAAATGACCGCAGTCGTGGTGTGGGTGGCAAGCAATTTCGAGTCGCTGACGCCGGCCTGGAGACGGCGACCGATGCGTGATCGGTACGTCCTAGCGGGGGGATGATTTGACCGAGCGCAAAGCGATATTGTTGTCCTCCACTCGGGGAGATTCATCACCTCAATGCGCTACGAAGTCGCGACGTGTCCATTTGACACGGCAGACTCCGCTATGGATGAATTGCCACCCATTTGCAACGCCGTGACCGTTTTTTCATTTCGTTTACATGTGCCGTGGCAGATCCTCAATCAAGAATTGGAGATGAACGTTCTCACCGCACTCATCGATACGCGTCATCTTTAAGCCCATATTTCCGTGAATCCCGACAGGACAGTGACAGACCTTTCATGAGCGACCAATCGTTCCCCGACTGACATCCCGAAAAAGATTCCCATACCACGACTTCGGCTGTAGCAAGCGGAACTATGTATGCTGTCCTCGCGATGTCCACAATGGGTTTATTCTCCGTATATTCCTAGCGCCGCTGGATGGGAAGCGCTGGAAATGGATTCGTAGCGAACCCTTTCATTTTCTGGCCGGGTCGTGCTACTCTAAACGAACGGAGTGCTTTTCGTTCGATGGAAGGGGATCGTCCAATGTCTGATCAGCAGCCACCCAAAGCCCTCTACGACCCCTGATGTCCGGACCAGTGGGATTCTGTCTCTTACAGGCCAGTTGCTCGATGGGATAATAGAAAGAATAGCGTGATGAAGTCCGATTACGGGTGAGCGAGAGACGCCGCAAAGGGACGTGATGCACCCGACTCCGTACTGCTTAGTAAGGAGACGAACAATGATCTTTCATATCACCTTCAAATCCGTGTGGAAACGGGCACAACGCGCCGGCGTGTACTGGTATGGAAGTCTTGAAGATGATGGATTTATTCATTGTGCTAACGGGGATCAAGTTATCGACGTTGCGAACAAGTTGTATCGAGGACAAACGGATTTGGCATTGCTCTGTATTGATGAAACTCTCGTGCCGCATCCGATCAAATACGAAGACCTATACCAGTCCCAGCAATCCTACCCGCACATCTATGGACCATTGAACTTGGATGCTATCACCTCCGTGGTAGCCCTCACGCCCGAAGCGGATGGCACGTTTTCGCTTCCCAATGCTTTACGGAGATAATGAGCTGGTGATGGGATGCGCAGAAATCGTTCAGTATGCGTTCCCAACCTTGCGGTGGGAACTAGCGAACATCGACATGGCGATATCCCTCAAATCCGGTGCGAAAGGCCTTCAGATGAGATTCCGCTCGCGTCTTTTGTTAGTCATACAACATAATCGCGATTCCCGCGCGTCCAGTCTGATACAGTCAAATGCAGGATTTTACCTCAGGAGTTTGGGTCGGAACAGGGAACTAAGGCAACGGCCCGATGGATTTAATAATGCCGTAGAATTCTCGGGAGCATGATTTGTCTCGGGAGTCCGTGCCATTCATGATTGCTAAAATTTTCGCCACCCCATATCCATCTTGTTTGACGAATCCCGCCTGCCTAATGATGGCATTCACTTTGAAGGTGCCCATCACCGTCGTTGTGATCGATAGATTCTTTACTATCACTTCAGCGCGTTCCTTTCGTGCCATGGGCGGTTATGATAGGTATAGATTACGGTCGACGTGAAAGTTCTCACGGGAAAGGCCGCGGAATCCATGCGAGAGCAACGGTTTCAGGTTGCATGTGCACGCCTCGCCGCTCGCATTCAAGAAGCCACTCATTCGGAAGAGGAAATCATGGCCGAGGTTCAGGTGTTCCGCGCAGGCAAGTGAAAATCGTTGTTGATACGAATGTTCTGCTCTCTTCGTTGCTTAATTCGCTAACCGGCACGCTAAACCGTCTACCGGACCAGATTCGCACATCCTCGTCCTGTCGTGGTTATGGCCGTGGAACTGGGAGCCGTTATTGTTCGCCCACCACTCTATGATACCGTTTTGCTCGCATGGGTCATAAAGTCAGATGCTAACAGAAACAGGGCAAGGTGTGACACGAATTGCCAAACTACCCCTTAAGATATGAGAGGAACGTCCTATGGATTGGCCATGTGCATTAACAGATATTATTCCAGAGACGACCTTGACGATTCAATC
>JAJYPK010000251.1 GCA_021795465.1 Bacillota bacterium | reverse complement strand
ATCGAGAGAGTCTAACACTTTGCCTGAGCGATAGAATTCAAAGACGAGGCCGACGCCATCGTGAGTCTTGGGCCCGCTGTAGCGGGCGAGGTCACCGCCTGGCGGTTCGGCTTTGATGACGGTGGCGCCCAACTCCAAAAGACGTGACGTGACGTGAGGGCCGGGCAAGAGGGTCGTGAGGTCAATAATCTTAATGCCATCAAGCATCGTACCGGCCTCCCTATCGGATGGATATGTTCTACTAGACATTGAGAGAAAATCAGCTATATTATAGAACCAATTACTTGAAAGGTTCCACTATTGAGTCCTGCAAGAATTTGAAGAATACTAATCTTAAGGAGGATGTTCCCATGATGCAAACACCGCTAAATCTTTTTAGTCTCTTCGATTACTCGCAACGAATGTATCCCAATAAGGAGATTGTGACGCGTACGGTAGCCGGATCCCATCGTTATTCGTATCGAGAGTTTGGCCAACGGGTGCGGCAATTATCAGCAGGCCTACAACAATTAGGGCTCAAACCCGGTGAGCGGGTGGGGACGCTGGCCTGGAACGATTACCGTCATCTCGAAATTTATTTCGGGGTCCCGCTTATAGGCAGCGTACTCCATACCATCAATCTTCGTCTCTCAACGGAACATATTCTTTATATCGTGAATCACGCTGAAGACCGGGTGCTCTGTGTGGATGAAACCTTATTGCCTTTGTTGGAGCCGATTAAGGATCAACTACCATCGGTGCACACCATCATCGTGCTAGGGGACAACCCGGATCTCTCCAAAAGCCCGATTCAACCGGCGATTGGGTACGAAGACTTCTTGCGTCAGCAAACCTCCGATATCATCTATGACCCCAATCTTCCCGAGGATTCCATGTTAGGGATGTGCTATACCTCTGCTACTACCGGCAACCCGAAAGGCGTCGCATATTCCCATCGCGGAATTTATCTGCACAGTATGGCCATGGGTTTAGCCAATACGTCCGGCCTCTCCGAAAATGATACGGTGATGCCCATTGTGCCCATGTTTCACGCCAACGCCTGGGGGTTACCGTTTTCGTCTCTCTGGTTTGGGGCGAATATCGTGTTGCCGGGTCCGGCGCCGACCCCGAAAATCTTGGTGGATTTGATGGCCAAGGAGCACGTCACGGTGGCCGCCGGGGTGCCCACCATATGGCTGGGAGTCGCTCGTGTCCTCGAGGCGGAACCGACTCAGCTTTCGTTGCGTATGGCCTTATGTGGCGGTTCCGCGGCACCGGTTGCCTTGATCCGGACCTTTGAAAATGTCTTTAAGGTCCCCTTTGCCCATGCCTACGGCATGACCGAAACCAGCCCTCTGGCGAGTTTCTCCCGATTGAAGAGTGGGTTGGCTGCTTTAGATGCCGAGGAGCGACTGACCATTCGCGCGACTCAGGGACTCCTGGTACCCGGTCTTTATGTCCGTTTAGTTCGGAACGGAGAGGAAATGCCCTGGGATGGGGAGTCGATGGGAGAACTGTGGCTCCGCGGTCCTTGGGTGGCGGATGAATATTACAAGGACGACCGCACTCAAGAAAGTTTTCAAGACGGATGGCTGAAGTCGGGAGACGTGGCTACGATTGATCGGGAGGGGTATATCCGACTTGTGGATCGCACCAAAGACTTGGTGAAAAGTGGGGGCGAATGGATCTCTTCAGTGGATTTGGAAAATGCCCTCATGGCCCATCCATCCATTTTTGAAGCATCGGTGGTGGGGGTTGCACATCCCAAGTGGGATGAGCGTCCCTTAGCCTTTGTCGTCCTCAAAGAAGGCAAACGCGCCACCAAAGAGGACATCTTAGACCACCTGTCCCAAAGCTTTGCCAAGTGGTGGGTTCCTGATGACGTGATTTTCCTCGAGGAAATTCCAAAGACTACCGTGGGGAAGTTTATGAAGCGGGAGTTACGAGACCGCTATCACGATTATCTGATGTCGTCTAACCAAGTGACCGAGTGAGGAGATAGCGGACTGTCCAAACGGGTCTTAGAACCGGCTATCCCCATCGGTCAGGAAGATAATTGATGAGCCCATTGACACCGTAAGGTGTCAATGGGTCACCGTTTGTACCGTGGCATGGTTCGTCAACACCAACACGGCGTTGAAGTGTGGGGACATTTCGCACATCGCCGTGGTTATCACGGATTGACCGACAATCTTACTGGCGATACCAGTATAGGTGTAGTGTGGCGGGGGGGCATTTTGGAACTGGGCCATGAGGGACGACAGGCGGGATTGACGCGAGGTCGTGATGCTGTACCGCGTGCCACCGACGCTTACGGTTCCGATAAACTCATTGGTTTGAAACACCCCGCGATAGACGTGGCCCGTCACCGTTACGGGCACCTTTTTCTTGACAAGCTTTCCCTGTTGGTACAGCGCTCCTTCATAGTGTCTCGTAACCGAATAAGGAATGCTGATAAAGGTGATGTAGGCGATAACCAGCACTAGAAGAGCGATCCCGTATTTCTTGGGCCCACGAAAATTCATGGATTCTTAGTTCCCCCTCATTGTTTTCATTAGATGTCATGTCATGTGGTTTTACCACTTTCAGGGTAACGCATTAACGTTTGCATTGCATTAAATTGTTGTCCCTCTACTCCGATTGCAAACATGTGGGTCCGCAA
>JAJYPK010000104.1 GCA_021795465.1 Bacillota bacterium | reverse complement strand
TCCGATCTTTCCCCAAGCCAGAATTTGGGTAATCGTCTTCCCCTGATAAGTTGACGTTTTGACCACTTCCTTGGCGGGATCTTTGGCAATTTCATTGGCTAGGGTCACCTTACTTACGGGGTGCCCTGCCGTCGCCAAGAGCATGGAAAGACTCGTGACCTCTGCTCCATTGGGTAACTGGGGATTCTGCGACTGTGGCGTCGTCTTAATCACTAACTGGTTTGGTAATACCACGGGTTTGGGTTTCACATGTTTTTTAATCACGTGATGTACCGGTGGGTGACTCGCAATACGATAACGTGCGGCGTAGTAAATCCCGCCCCCAACCCCTACAATGACCACGGTGTACCCGGCAATTTTCCACCCGAGACCACGATGACTCCCCTTACGATATCCTGGTTGACTCCTTGGCATTAGAACTTCTGCCCCCCCGACCGAAGACGACAATATCTGACAATGCTCTGTACCTATGAAGGCATTGTACCACGCCCCTAGGATTCTTTGGACAACTCTGGGCCCTATGCATAGGAATACACCAATTTTGTCATTCTAAGCCAGGCAAAGTCGAGACCGACGCCTCAGATTATTTAAGGAGGGGTAGAGCGTGACGAAAACGCGGCGCGCCTGGGTGTTTCCCGCGATAATTCTTTTCGGGGGTCTCTTGACTCCCGGTTGCGGGAGCGACTACGTCGTGTTCCATCCCGCGGGTCCGGTGGCACAGTCCGAGCTCAATCTCATTGTTCTCAGCGCCATCGTGGTTGGTGTGGTAATTGTCGTAATCTGGGTTCTTTGGGCTTACGTCCTCATTCGGTTTCGTGATACACCGCATAACACTGCCCCATATTGGCCCCATTGGCAACATCATCGCGTCCTAGAGGTGATGGTGTTTGTGTTCGCCACTGTGGCATTGGTTGTTGTGGCCATTCCTACCGTGCATAAAACCTACGTCTTAGACCGCATCCCCTCGCGTCATCCGTTGGTCATCGATGTCACCTCACTCGATTATAAATGGCTCTTTGAATATCCAGTCCAGCACATTGCTACCGTTAATTACTTCTACATGCCGACCCATCGCCCGGTACTCTTTCAGCTCACGGCACGGTCCCCGCTCAGTGCATTTTGGGCACCCAACCTCGGTGGAATGGAATATGCGATGCCAAACCGTGTCTTGCCTCTCTGGTTGGAGGCCTCACACAGTGGCGTATTCCGGGGTCGCAACGCCAATTTTACGGGGATCGATTTTTGGCGAATGACATTTATGGTGCATGCGGTGCCGAAAAAAACGTTTTCTCACTGGGTGAGCCAAGTCCAGGCTGCAAAGCATCCGATGACTCGGGCAACGTGGCGCACGTTGCTAAAACCCACCGTCACGCCTCCGCTGCGCTATTCAAACTATCCGAGTTGGACTTTTCCACAACGTCCAACGGCTTTTACTGTCAAAGGTCTAGAGTATGTGCCTACGAAAAATCCCTAGTCATCAGTGAGGTGTGGTCATGCCGATCCAACGCTGGACGCTTCACCTATTAAGACTCCTGTTTCCCCCTCAGGTCTTATTACCGGACATCGTCGCGATCGATATCGGTCTTACCGTAGCGGTGAT
Organism: Bacillota bacterium; assembly: GCA_021795465.1. GTDB lineage: Bacteria > Bacillota > Sulfobacillia > Sulfobacillales > Sulfobacillaceae > JAKADJ01. The sequence continues at coordinate 9,884 of JAJYPK010000104.1, read as the reverse complement.
TGTGATTGGGGTATATTTGACCAGGACCCGGCGCTGGGGCTGGCTCTGGCATGAATGGATCACGACCGTGGACCATAAGAAAATTGGCATTATGTACCTCATTGCAGCGCTCATCATGTTGTTTCGTGGTGGAGTCGACGCCCTCATGATCCGCTCCCAGCTGATAGCACCTAACGCGCATTTCATGGGTGCGCAGCAATATGACGAGGTCTTCACGACCCATGGTACCGTGATGATTTTCTTTATGGCGATGCCTATGGTTTTTGCCTTATTCAATGCCACCGTTCCACTCATGATTGGAGCTCGCGATGTGGCTTTCCCACGACTCAACGCCATCAGTTTTTGGCTTTTTGCGTTTGGCGCGATTCTCTTAAACATGTCCTTCTCGATCGGCGGATCCCCGAGTGCAGGCTGGATGTCCTACCCGCCCTATTCAGAGCTCCTTTATAACCCCGGGGTAGGAGAGAACTACTTCCTGTTGTCCTTGCAGGTGGCTGGTATTGGCACCATCGCCACGGGCATCAACTTCTTGGTGACGATTCTCAGGATGCGAGCACCGGGAATGAGTCTTTCCAAGATCCCCGTGTTTGTCTGGTCCGCGCTCATTACGTCGTCCCTGGTGCTGTTTGCCTTTCCTCCTCTCACCGTAGCTTTAGGGCTCACCATGCTCGACCGTGTGTTTGGGGCCTCATTCTTCACGATTGCCCACCAAGGCATGCCGATGATGTACGTCAACTTATTTTGGATCTTTGGCCATCCCGAAGTGTACATTCTGGTCATGCCCGCCTTTGGGGTGTTTTCTGAAGTGGTGCCGACCTTTTCACGCAAGCCCCTCTTTGGTTATGAAGCGATGGTCGGATCCCTTCTGGCGATTTCTTTTCTCGGCTACGGCACCTGGGTCCATCACTTTTTTGAAATGGGAGCTGGACCCTCGGTCAATGTGTTCTTTGGTCTCTCCACGATGCTGATTGCGATTCCGACCGGCGTTAAAATGTTCAATTGGATCTTCACCATGTGGGGCGGCCGGATCCGGCTGACGGTACCCATGTTGTGGCAATTAGCCTTCATCCCCACCTTTGTCGTAGGAGGAGCGACCGGGATCATGCTGGCGGCGGTGCCGGGAGACTATCAATATCACAACAGTTATTTCCTTATTGCCCATTTCCACAACGTCATCCTGGGGGGCACGGTGTTTGGGATGTTGTCTGGCATGTACTACTGGTGGCCCAAAATGTTTGGCTGGAAGTTAAACCAGCGCCAAGGAACCTGGGCGTTTGCCTTATTTGTCAGCGGGTTTTGGCTTACCTTCATGCCGCAATATTTTCTCGGGTTCGAAGGGATGACCCGACGTATGGCAACCTATCCGGCTGGGCTCGGTTGGACCACCCTCAATCTCTGGTCCACGGTCGGTGCCTTTGTGATGGGTGCGGGATTCTTGGTCATGGTGTATAACATCCTCTGGAGCCGCAGGTATCGCGACTGGGATGTGACCGGAGATCCCTGGGATGGGCGGACCTTGGAGTGGTCTTTACCTTCTCCCGCTCCCGAATACAACTTTGCGCGGATTCCGATGGTGCAGTCGCGTGATGAATGGTGGGCCATGAAACAAGAGGGCCGCACCGACGAGGTAAAAATCTCTGCAACCACTGTGCACCCCATCCACATGCCCCGCAATTCAGCCATGCCGATTATGTTGGCCTTCGCATTTTTCGTCGGTGCTATCGGGCTCATCTTTGCCTGGTTTTGGATGGCGATTCTCGGGGGGCTTGGCGTCATCGCCGCCTTAGCCTATGGTTCCTTTGCAGACTACAGTGAAGTGGAAATTGACGCCAAGCACGTGCTCCAAACCGAAGCACAATTAGGGAGGGTGGAATCATGAGCACGACGACTTCGACGCTACCGCCCGAGTTTCAAGATAACATGGAAAGCATCCGCATTATGGGTTTTTGGATCTTCCTGACGACCGACCTGGTCCTATTCGGAAGTCTCTTTGCGGTCTATGTCGTGTTCCGGTCCCTGGTCGGGCTCGGCCCTACCCCGCATCAACTATTTGTCATCGGTCCCGTTCTTACGGAAACCCTCATTCTCTTGACCTCGAGCTTCACCTGTAGCCTCAGTCTTTATTCGGCCCGTATCAATCGGGTGCCAGGAGCCATAGCCTGGCTCATCGTGACGCTGGGGCTCGGTATGAGTTTTGTGCTATTAGAAATCCATGAATTTGCAAGCGACGTGCTAAACGGCCACACCTGGCATCAAAGCGCATTCTTGTCCGCGTTCTTTACATTAGTGGGTACCCACGGGGGCCATGTCTCCGTGGGTGTGGGGTGGGCTATCATGTTAGCCATCCAAATCGGGTTAAAGGGTCTGACCCTGACCACGCGCCGCAAGCTCTATGCGTTCGCTCTTTACTGGCATTTTCTTGACATTGTGTGGATCTTTATTTTTACGGTGGTCTACTTGTCAGGTATAGCCTAACAAAAGGAGGATAATATTGTATGGATCACGAACATCCACGACGACCCCAAGCACCGACCGGACACGGTGACGAAGTGGAACTGGCCTTGTTACAACCGAAGATGCATGCGACCCAATTCCCGAGCCTTCAAATCACGGGGTACATCCTAGCGCTTGTTCTTACCCTCCTCGCCTTCGGCATGGTCGCCTACCACTGGGTACCCGTTCCCTCGCTCATTCCGATCATCCTGGTCTTGGCCTTCATTCAAGGGGCCCTGCAAATGGGGATCTTTATGCATTTGCGCGAAGGCCGTGGCACCACCTGGCACCTCCCCGTCCTCGCATTAGCCCTATTCGTTGGGCTTGGCATCGTGGGGTTTTCCATCTGGATCATGATGTTCAAGTCAGGGGTATCGTGACGACCCTGCACAGCGCACGGGATTAGCGTTAGGCCAGTGGCATATCTTTTACAAGCCACTCACTCAATCCGCTGATTACCGCAACGCCCAAGGATAAAACAAAGTCGGCATTAAAGGCCGGGATCGATACCCGAGGAAGGAGCATATAAAAGGCTTCCATCACGATTAGGGTAGCGAGAAAGTGCCACGTCACTTGGGCTCTCCGACCGCGATGCGCGGCAAAGACCTCGACCAGCCCGAGTCCCAAAATCGCACTGGCGATACCGAGCGAAACCATCGCCCATATCCCGGCCTTATGCGAAGCAGTTAAGACAAGCTGTCCCACCCAAATAGCCAATGCAATCACTAACGCCCGCAGCAACGCACGAATCCACATCCTGTCATCCCTCCCCACGCATAGTGTGGAGCGAGGATATACGAAATATGCAACCGCCGAACGGGGGCATCATATCGCCGTCGCCCCGGACTTCAGGTAAACGTTGCGGGCACGGATTGCCTACGCGTTGCGAGCCTTTCCATCTTAGATAACGACATGCACGAGTCCCCTGTGCAATAATTAACCAGCGAGGGGGCCCACGATGACAAAAAAGTTTTCTTACTTGCACGATACCTCAAAATCTCAGAGTGCCTACGAGAGGGCAAAACCATTCATCCCAGGAGGGGTCCAGGGCAACATAAAATATTACGAGCCATATCCGTTATCCTTTGCATCGGCTGAAGGTGCTTGGCTCACCGATGTGGACGGCCATCCCTATGTCGATTACCTTCTTTCATTCGGTGCCTTAATTTTGGGACATGGGCATCCGGTTGTGAAACAGGCCATTATGGAAGCTTGGGAAACATATGGCACCTCTTCATTCGGTGTGTCGTATCCATTGGAACTCACGATGGTTAAAGCGATACAGGATTTATACCCCAGCATGGAGGCCGTGCGATTTACCAATTCGGGTCTGGAGGCAACCCTGTTGGCCATCCGACTGGGCCTGGCTTATACGGGAAAGCCATCTATCGCTAAATTCGCGGGGCACTACCACGGGGGCCACGAACATGTGTTAGTGAGTACACGCGCCGTCGTTAACGACGGAACGCACCCTGAAAAAACCCGGGAGTCCATGGGGCTACCCGATTACTTCATGCAACATACTGAAATCCTTCCCTTTAACGACCATGAGATTACCGAACAGATTTTACGAGACCAGCAAGATCAGGTTGGGGTCGTGGTCATCGAACCTCTGCAATCTGGATATATTCCTGGAACAGCGGAGTTCATGTCGCATCTCCGTGCCCTCACTAAAGAATTGGGCATGGTACTGGTCTTTGATGAGGTCAAAACGGGATTTCGTATTCGCCTCGGGGGAGCGCAAGAGTTCTATGGCGTGCAACCCGATCTTACGGTACTGGGAAAGGTGCTCGGAGGAGGATTCCCCATCGGGGCCGTAGGCGGGAGCAGGGACATTCTCGATTTAACTTCTCCCGAACGACGATCCAAGAGGGGACACGACGTTGTGTTCCATAGTGGAACATTTAATGGCAATCCCATGTCTTTGCTGGCTGGTCTGCGGACCCTGGAGTTCCTACAACAATCCAATCATTACGACCAGCTCCTACAAACCACCGAGAACCTACGCCGCAATATGGAAGAGATTAGCGAAGACCTCGGCTTCCCATTAAAGACGGTCGGCGCCGGATCCATCTTCAATCTGGTTTTCCCGACCACATTAGAGGCAGCAGACAACGTCCCATTCGATCCCGTTGGTGCCGAAAATGCTCCCCGCCATCGAGCATTACGCGGCACGCTCGACTTCCTCCTGATGCAGCATGGGGTATTTTCTAAACCATACAATCGTTTTTCTGTATCGTTAGCTCACGATGCCACGGCTATCCAGTACACAGTGGATGCCTTTGAGCAGTCCATGACGGCCCTCAAGCACGGGGAATGAGTCTGCCCCTCGAATAACTGAGACAGACATTTTAGGCGCTACCAACCTTGAATGCTTTACTTAACACCAAGACCGCATATGATCAGGAGGTGCAATGCCACGGGAACATTGGTCGTCATCCCACGATTGCAGCAACTGACCACATTCATGAACGCCATGCAAGCAGAATCCTCGAAGGGGCGCCATGCCCTGTTTCAACGGAACACAGGCCTCACCCCTGAGGACGTATCTATCCTCCTCTATAACGGGCTCTATTCACTGGACCGTTCGGTTGAGGACTGGGGGCATGCGATGGGCGACATGAAATCACACAGGATCGAATCCCGAGTGCAAGGCATCGTCGCCGATCTTCAGTTCCGATTCCCGGCCGATGGACATTTATCGGTGCAAGTCTTTCCGATGGACACGGACGACACGTTTGGCCGGGAGAAGTTAGGCGGAGTCTCGGGTTGGACCAATTGGGAAGGAACCACCATTTCCCTGGTCGTCTACCCGGACGCACAAACCCTGCCAAGGCTCCATGCCACAGTCGTCCACGAATATCATCATCATTACCGCACGACGCTCCTCAATAATGGCCATGATCGGATCCCCCTCTTGGAAAGTCTGGTTCGGGAGGGCCTCGCCGAGCACTTTGTTAAGGAGCTACTCGGCGACGTAGCACGGGGACCGTATGCCACGGCATTGAGCCAAGACGATGCGCAGTCGCTCTGGGTAGAGGTCTATCGCGATCGGATTTTCCTCGAGGGCGAGGACAACACCGGACCCTATCAATTTGGCGGGGGAACCAGCGGTTTGCCGCTCTGGGCCGGTTATTCGATGGGATACCACCTGGTAGACTGGTATCGCAAAACACATCCGAAACTTTCCGTTTCGGATCTTACCGTGCTCAATGCTAACTGCTTTATTCCCGAGGATTAAGTCCGAGCGATACGGGTGGGCATTACGGTCCAGACGACGAACTTCATCACGCCGCCGCGAGCGATACTTCGGCTTATCCCAGTCGCATCGCCGTCTGGCCGCGCCATAAGTCAATCACGTGTGCCTGACCAATTTTGGTGTAGCGTCTCGCAGCACTGGTGAGAAGGATAATCTGGCAATCCTTGGCTACTACCATCAAGACAGCCGCCATCAGGTCAAGACGATCATCATCGGTGTGTCCGAGCGTGTCGTCGAGAATAATCGGTACCCCTTCGGCGGGGTCGACCAAGGAGGCGGCCGCCAAGCGCACTAAGAGGGCTAGTTGCTCTTTCGCCCCTGTACTCAACACCTCCACCGCTAACGTATTGCCTTCTAGTGTGCGTGATACCACGGCTAGGTTTTCGTCCAACGTCACGTCAAAATCCTTGCCGAAAACCACTTGGCCGAGCTCCCTGATGCGTTTTCGCAAGGGTTCTTGATAGCGACGCTGCTCCGCATCGCGCGCTTCACTGACGACTGCGTACAACAACTTTGCGGCTTCGGCTCGGCGTTCTAGCGCCGCCAAATCCGCCTCGACCTTATCCCGTGTAGTGATGGCGTCCTCCCGTTCCTCATAGAGTCCCTCGCCACCCATTGTGGCAATCCGCCCTTGACATTCCGCCCGATCTTGCCGCATTTGATTAAGGCGCATGGTCAGCGTTTGGATTTGGATCTCCAGTTGGCCAGCTCGTGCACGCACCTGGTCCGGTTGCAAAAGGCCCAATCTGGAAGAAATTCGATCCACATGAAGCCTGGCCTTTTCGAGGTCACTATCCTCTTCCTTCATTTGAGCGTCTAAGGCGTCATCCGGCACTTCCTGGCGTAGGATTAGAAGCCGATTCCGAGCAGCGGTGAGTTCGCCTTGCTTCTTCGCACGTTCTTTAAACGCAGTCTCAAGCATCTGTTTGGCCTGATGGGCCCTGCCTTTGGTCGCCTCCAATCGCTGGATCGATTGGCGCAGAACCTCTTCACTAGACGCCATGCGTTGTTGAGCATTCTCTACCCACTGCCGTGCCACATCGTGGCTCGGTGGGTACGAATAATCGGGGGCGCGTCGGCCCCGATATTCGTCTATGCGCGCTCGTAATGTTTTTTGTCGCCCCTCCAGGGTTACGACATCACTCTCCTGCAATTCCCCCGACAACTGGTCCTGAAGCTCTTCAATCTGGCTGGTGAGGACCCGATACTGGTCCCACTGAGATTCTGCATCAGTCACGCTATCCACCTGGTACTGGGTCAACAATTTCTGCAAGGCATCCTGTTCGCGATCCAATTTAGATTGCAAAACGGATACCGAAGTCCCCGGGGTCACTACCATATCGAGGATCGCGGGTATCGCCAGGTTCAGCGATTCCGTGAGAGAAAACTGTTTGGTTTCATCAGTCATCAACGGGATGGATTTCCCGTTCACGGTCACGGTGAGCGGCTTTATTGCGCGAAGCACCGCCGTTGGGCTCCCCACCTCGAGCCCAGAGCGCGCTTGGACGAGCCTATGCCCTTGCTTGCGGATCGCGTCCAGTCCTTCCTGGGTCATCCCCACCCGATTTCGTGCTTGTTCGCGCTCCGCTAAATTTCGGGACAATCGGTGGATGCGATCGATGTGCTTTTCCAGTGCGGACACTTCACTCTGCGCCATCAAGATGGTCGCGTCTTCGTTGACACGATCTCCGTGGCGTCGGGCTGCTTCATTGTCGATCTTGGTAACGTCATGAAGAGCACGAGCCTCTATGTAAGCGGTTCGGGCTTCCGCTTCTTCCTTCAACCCTTCGCCAATCGCGCTATCCAACCCCCGCACATCATCAGTTAGAGTGGCCTCTTGCTCAGAACTTCGCAATCGCTCGTCCCATTGCCGCCGCAACTCCTGTGCTCGATCTTGAATATAGCGAAGGCTTTGGAGTTCGTCACGTTGCTCGGATTCCAATGTCTGTACCGCAACCAGTGCATCTTTAGTCGCACGTAAATGTGTCTCTGATTCTCCGGTTTCCGCGTTTAAGGCTTGGATCTGGCGGTCGAGATATTCGAGGCGCTCCGCCTCGCTTTCCGCCAATGCCATACGCTGGCTAAAACGGTCTACGTCTTGTTGCACCGTGGCGAGTTTTTGCCGTAGTCCACTAAAGACGGCCTTCAGTTCCTTCCCGTTGGTGGCATAGTACGTATCGCGTTCTTTTTTGACGCGATGAAAAATCGTGTCATCCGATGCCCCATCACCGTGTCCAGCTACGCGGTCCAGCGCCTCGCGCAAGGAACTGGAGGTTCCCAAAGCGACACGTGCCACATCGTCGGGGGCACTCCCCTGGGCCATTTTCAAAGCCTTCCAGAGCTCCCAGTCCATGGTTTTGGAGAGCACCTCGCGCACCCGATCGTGAGCCTCCCGTCCTCTCACGGTATGGCGTTGGTCGTCACGTTCGATGATGAGTTTGGTCTCACGTTCCCGGTGATAGCGCTTGAAGTACGTAAAAGATTCCCCACCTACTTGGAACCTGGCTTCTATCTCCGTACTGGTATCCTGTCCAGCCGACTTGGTGGCCTCCACATCGCGATGCTGGGACGAATCCGCATATTCTAACAAGATGTCAAACGCGGTCATTAACGACGTTTTGCCGACTTCATTGGGTCCTTGGATTAGAGTAATCCCCGTTGGTCGAAACTCCACAAGCCGGTTTTCGATTCCCTTGAAGTGGCTTAATCGAAGTGACAATAAGCGCATCGCTAGACCTCCTTCATGAGGCGATAATAGAGCGCCAAGGCATCCCGGTATTGTTGCCCTTCCGGTTCCGGCGACACGGTTCCCCTCACCAGCGCATCAAAGGCGTCCCGAGCAAATCCGGCAAGAGGAATATCCTGGATCTCTCCGGAGGCCGGGAGAATCGCTAATTGGTCTCGCCGCTCATGGCGTTCAATCGCCCCAAAGACTTCCTGATATCGCGCAATCGTACTGTCTATCCCCATCTGGTCTAAGATGCCAATGGTTCCTCTAAAGTTGACCTTCAAAATGGTGTGGGCCTTATCCGGCAAGTCATCAAGGAACTCTTGCAGCATGGATTCCGCCGTCCCTTGATTCACGTCGAGGAGTCGTTCGAAAAAATGCCATGTCCCAATGGCCATCTTCTTGACCTGAATCTCTCCGGGTTCCAAGTCGACCACCAGAAGATTCCCTGCATCCACCTCGTCATAATCCGTCGGTTCAGGGGCTCCGGCATACCAGATACGCCCCGAAAGTCCCGAGTTTGTCGTAGAGTGGCGGTCTCCTAGCGCTAGGTAATGTAATTGTCCACGGTCTATGGCACGCTCAACCTGGCTGAGGTCAATAATACCTAGAAGATCCTGGGCCCCCATCGCGCTGGTCGCACCATGGGCGACCATCACCCGAAACTGCCCCGATGTCGGTGGTAAGTCTTTCAGGCGTTCCGCCACCCGGTCTTCGACTAATCGCTTGGCGACCCATGGCACCCCAACGATTTCGAGTCCATCACGAATGGTGACTATCTCATCATGGTCCAGCACATGCACGTGATGGGGTTTGGCCCCGAGAAATTCTGGTGACGTGTAAATGCTAGCTGGACCCAAGGGATCATGGTTGCCCGGCAACAGATATACCGGGACAGGAATTTCTGCCATGGCGTCCAAAGCGCGTCGAACGGTTCGAGGCCGGAGCAGATGCGTTTCAAATACATCCCCCGCCACCACCACGAACTCGGCTCGCATATCGTGGGCAACCTGCCCGATGCGACGAATGGCATTCTCCCGGGCATCCGAGAATCGGGCTTGGGCATCGTCATCGAAAAAATGTCGTTTCATACCTATTTGCCAGTCCGCCGTATGGATAAATCGCATGACAACCCGTCTCCTCCTTGCTGAGTGCCCTAACCTTCAAGAAAGTCCTTCGCCACCCAGCGTAAAAATTCCTTCCCGTGACCCACCGACCCGAGGGGATTCGTTAAAGTCAGAGGTTGAGCGAATAATAGGAGCGGATGATGCTTGCGACAGGAGGCGCAGGATAACCCAACAATTGTGGAACGCACGCCCAATGACGGTCGCTTAGCGTTGATTGCATGATGTCTGGAACGCGGTTCTGATGCAAGAGAGTCCTTGGCCATCAAACGGCTTGGGG
>JAJYPK010000010.1 GCA_021795465.1 Bacillota bacterium | reverse complement strand
TGCATTTTTTGCAATCCTCGAATGGTATGGAGTTCAAAGCCAAACGACACATCGAGCCGACTATTGACCCGTTCGACGGCGGTGCGATATTTGTACTCGCGATCCCACTGATAGCTCGCGCGGTCGATGGGCGTAAAAACGCGGCGATCCACCTTGAGCGGAATCCCGAGTCCGGATGCCGCGGGGCATTGAGCCTGTCCTGCGCGCGTCGTGCCCGCGGTGTGCGCCGGACAGCGTTTTTTTAACGTTTGGCGATCCTTTTCGAATCCACCGTTGCTCATTTCTCGCTCCACCCCGTCGACGGCCTCGTGACAAAAGACCTGTCCGACAGCCGTGCGTGCGTATCCTCCAATATTCATTGAAAATACAGGATTGGGGTCCATCCAAAATAGTTCAGAATGAGGCCATAAGTAGCCATGTGTGTCATTTTGCTGAATAATCGTCAGATGTTTTATAGCCATCAATAATAAAAATAACCTCCTCTCGTGGTGTTTAGACTGAGCCAATTCCCATATCCCTATACAAGTTGTGAACGCACTCCCTAGTAGTAAGTGGGACTTTGTCCGCGAGGCATTGGCCATTAATGACGTTTTGATGAAGTTTTCTGGCACGGAAATGTGTCGGCGATGTTGTCTTGTAGCACCAAGAACAGGAAAGAAGACCCGTTGCGTGGATCTTCTACCGTTACTCCACAATTTGCGCCATACGTGGGGGCGGGACAGTCCGGACCGCCCCATCCAATACCGCCGAAAAGAGTCTTCTTGCAGCAAACCCGGAACGGCAGAATAGTTTGGTGGATCAGCAGCAGAATGAGAGGATATAACCATACATCGACGAACCAGACGGACGTAAAGCGCCGATATTTTCCAAATCGCAAATTTTAAGAAAAACTTGAGCAGGGTACTATAACGACATACACTATAATTGGGAAGAAGGGAGCAACGGACATGTCTAAGGCAAGTCAACCATGGTACGGCCATGATTATGGCCTCTCGTTTCGGATGTTTCTCACGATGTTTTTACTGGCTCTACTGTATTTAGGATTTATCGCCGTACTGGTCGCGTTGAAAGTAGGGATCCCCATTCTTGTCGTGATCATAGGAGCCCTGCTATTCAGCCAATATTTCTTTTCCGATCAACTCGTGCTCTTATCTACCGGAGCTCGTCAGGTGACGGCACAGCAAGCGCCAGAACTCCACAAAATGATTGAGCGCATTGCACAACTAGCGGACATCCCCAAACCTCGCGTTGCGGTGATGCCCACTCGGATGCCTAACGCTTTTGCCACAGGAAGGAACCCTAAAACCGCGGTGATTACGGTCACCCAAGGACTTTTAGACCGTCTTGATGGCCCCGAATTGGAAGCCGTGTTAGCCCATGAGATGACCCACATTAAAAATCGAGATGTTGCGGTGATCACCATCGCCAGCTTTTTTGCGATGATTGCCTCGTTCATCGTTCAGCAATTCTTGTTCTTTGGGTTTGCTCTCGAGGGCGAAGAAGGGGGTCGAGGCCGAGGCAACGGCGGCCAAGCCATCATGCTTATCTGGCTTGCCTCGATCGTCGTCTGGGCCGTAAGCTTTGTACTCATTCGTACCCTTTCCCGCTATCGCGAATTTGCTGCCGATCGAGGCTCCGCTATCATTACGGGGCACCCCGGTTATCTCGCTAGTGCATTGCAAAAAATCAATACCAGCATGAATCGGTCATCGCGTCGAGATCTCCGTAAAGCGGAAGCCTTCAACGCCTTCTTTATTTTTCCCGCTGTTCGCAAGAATAGCGTGATGGAAATATTATCTACGCATCCGAGTCTCCAGCACCGTATACAGTATTTGGAAAAACTTCAAGCCGAAATGGATAAAAAATAGGGAGGTCATAGGGAATGGGGTTTTTCGATTCACTTTTTGGACGAACCAAGATCCCGGTCGGAAAAACCGACCAACTTTTTGCGCTATCCACGGCGCTGCTTGACATCGAGACACGCCTCTCCACGCCGTTTAACAAGAAAGCCGCATTGGTGTTGCGGACGGTCGATAACCACCATTTTGAGTCCATCGAAAAAGACGTCAATGACTCCCTGCACTTAGGCGGTAAAGACATGCCGGTTACCACCCGCCATGTCGATGATAACGAGGGGTTCCGGTGGATTATTGTTGAAGGCACCGAGGCCGATGATGTGATCACGGCCATGCATCTCACGGCAGACCTCCTCCTCGAAGGAGGCTACGGCGATAGCCTCTTGGCCGCGATGTTTGATTTTTCGTCGTGGTATCTGATTTACAGTTATCGTCGCGGAAACTTTTATCCCTTTGTGCCTCAATCTCGACATGATCGTAACGATTCCCGCGAATTCCGCATTACCGAAACCTTGAAGCCATATATGCCCATAGAAAAGGATCCCGACCGACGCTATGCGCTATGGGATCCCCCATTTTAGAAGCGAGACGCTTTCGCGTTATTCGATTGGATGCTGGCTAAAGAGCAGCTTTGCTTCTACCAAAGTGGTATCTGAAGCTGGCAAGATTAAGTCCGATTCGGTCAATTGATGGTGTTCTAATACGCTGCCCGTCCTCACTAACCCGACTACTTCATGAAAAGCCTGATTAAATCCCGCTTCATCATCCCGCTCAATGGCGGCCATAAGGTGCTCGTCGAGGATTTTGATGCGGTCCAATGTCTCCCCATCCACCTCGTACTGACCCTCTGACATAATGCGAATAATCATGAAGGGTTATCCTCCTTACCCATTTCCAACTTGAGCCGAGCTAACTCGTCAGACACCCCGGTTTGCGCTTTTATCCGGTTCAACTCGTCGCGCACGGCATCCCCACTTGACGCTACGGGTGACTCCAGGGCCATCGTTACCGATAGCTCATCAATGGCTTGGGCTCGAGCTTGTAAGGCTTGGGTTCTATCCTGCGCCCGCTGAACCGCCATGTTCACATCTGCCATATCCTCACCCAGACCCGAAAATGCCTCCCCGATCTTAACTTGAGCCTGTGCCGCAGAATATTGCGCCTTAATCACTTCTTTTTGAGTACGAAATGCTTCAACTTTGGCGGTTAACTTATGTTGCAAGTCAACCAACCGTTGCTCTTCACGAGCCAAATCGCCAACTTGTGTCTTCAACCCATCCATCTGGTTGACGATCGCTTGTTTGCTATTCAACGCCTGTTGTGCCAGGTCGTCGCGATCGGCTTTGACGGCATCCCGCGCATCTTGGCCATATTGCTCTGCGGATTGTTCTAGGCGATTCAACTGCAGTTCGATCCGCTTCTTAGAAGTCACCACTTCAGCCACGCCACGGCGTACGTTTTGCAGTTGCTCAACTTGTTTCTGGTAGGAATACTCCAAGGTCTGACGGGGATCCTCGGCCTTGTCAAGGACGTTATTAACCTTCGATTTAAAAATCGTGGACACGCGTGACATCAAGCCCATGGGCAAACCGCTCCTCTGAAAAATTTTGGTGGTTAGGTGAGTGCGAATTTCGAGGTCTCTCTTGAGTCCTCCCTATTGATTATCTCAAGTATATTCCGATACAGAAAACGTTGTCAAAGACTCCTCATCACGCACATCACGGACCGCTCGTACGGGCACACTGTCATAGAGGAGGTGCTCTTTATGGCAACCATAGCATGCCAGGTCACGACCTGCCGATTTAATGCCCGCCAACGCTGTACCCTTTCTGCGGTGCAAATCGGATCGGGTGATGTCGCGGTCTCCTCTCCCGTGCTCGACGCCGTGGTCTCAAGCGATGCCGGGCAATTGCGCGCCGGTTACGCCTCAGAATTTGAGTCCTATGCCGAGTACGCGAATAGCCAGGTTAGTCAGATCCTTCCCGGCGCGATTTGCACTACGTTTAATCCTCTATAACCAAACTGCGCCCCAGTTCTTGGGCATGTTGGAGCGCCGCACCAATGAAAGAAGCGAACAAAGGATGGGGGCGATTGGGCCGTGATTGGAATTCTGGATGGAATTGGGTTCCAAGGAACCACGAATGGCTCCGAAGCTCCATGATCTCCACCAGGCGTTGATCGGGGCTAAGGCCGGATGGCACGAGGCCTAACGCTGCAATCCGGTCCCGGTAGGCATTGTTAAATTCGAAACGATGGCGGTGACGTTCGAAAATCAAGGTGTCTCCGTAAATGGATTGCGCCTTAGACCCCGCCACGAGGTTACAGGGGTAACTCCCGAGGCGCATGGTGCCCCCCATGTCCAAAACCCCCTGTTGTTCCGGCATTAAGTCGATGACGGGATCCGGCGTGTTTGGGACAAATTCAGTCGAGTTGGCCTGACGTAATCCGGCCTCATATCGCGCATACTCGATGACCGCCGCCTGCATGCCCATACAGATACCAAAAAACGGGGTATCGCTTTGCCGTGCCCAGTGAATGGCTTCAATCTTCCCCTCGATCCCTCGATAGCCAAATCCGCCAGGGACTAATACGCCGTCCACGCCTTCGAGTTGTTTTGAGACCTGTCCGTCTTCCAGGTCGTCGGAGTCTATCCATCGAACATTAACGTGCACTCCGTTCGCTATTCCACCGTGGGTCAATGCCTCAACCACACTCAAATAAGCATCATGGAGCGCAACGTACTTCCCGACTAAAGCAATGGTAACCGCCCCGGTTAAGCTGGTGGCACGTCCTACCATGCTTGCCCACTCGGCTAAATCTGCCGGTTCGGCGGACATCCCCAATCGGTCCAGGACGATGTCATCGAGCCCTTCGTGTTCCAACATCAACGGAAGTCGATAAATCGAATCCGCGTCAACATTTTGTACGACAGCCCGCCGATCTACATCACACATCAGGGCAATCTTGTCCCGCAGCTCGCGCGTGAGGGGGCGCTGGGTGCGGCACACAATCACGTCTGGTTGAATCCCAATAGAACGCAGTTCTTTGACCGAATGCTGGGTCGGTTTGGTTTTGGCCTCGCCAGCTACGCTAAGATACGGCACCAACGTCACATGAATGTACATGACGGAATCTCTCCCGACGTCGGACCGTAGTTGACGGATTGCTTCCAGAAAGGGCAGGCTTTCGATGTCGCCGACGGTCCCCCCAATTTCCACAACCACCACATCAGCCCCACTAGATTCCGCTACCCGATGAATGCGTTCTTTAATTTCATTGGTAATATGAGGGATGACCTGAACCGTTCCACCTAGGAAATCACCACGGCGTTCTTTTGTGATGGTCGTCCAGTAGATTCTCCCCGTTGTGACATTATTAGCTTGGCTAAGATTTACATCCATAAACCGCTCATAATGACCGAGGTCGAGATCTGTTTCCGCACCATCCTGGGTGACAAATACCTCACCGTGTTGCAAAGGACTCATCGTCCCCGGATCCACGTTGATGTAGGGATCCAGTTTTAGGGCAGAGACCTTGATTCCTCGGCTCTTTAAAATCCGCCCCAAGGATGCAGCCGTTATTCCCTTGCCTAGTGATGAAACCACTCCTCCAGTGATGAAGACAAATTTCGCCACGACATTTTAGCCTCCTGCTATATTCTTTCTCGCGTTCTTGGCACGGCGATACATAAAGACGAGGAGTCCGTAGGGATTTACCCCTCGTCCTCCTCAAGTTCTTCTCCGTCGTCTTCTTCGCGGTCTCGAGAGGCTCCGGACCCCCCCGATTTTCCGGGTGTTTTAGGGAGCCAGTCCTTTAAGCCCCATTGCGACTTGCCCCGATATTGAAATCTCACGTCTAAATTGATATCCGTGTATATTCTAGCGGCTGTGCTCGCCTCGCGGTCTAACCCTAGTAGCGCTAGGGTTTCGTCCAGCAGGTCATGCACATCCATTGCGTCGCCATGTTTTTTCAACACTTGATAGGCAGCATCCGTTGTCTGCATGGATCAACCTCCATCGGCCTCATTAAGTACATCTCCGTGGTTTCTTCTCGTAGAATGTCTTTCTGGCATCGCAGTTCCAGTTCCCGAGTATTATATCATCTCCAGTTCCAAAACCTTAGCTCAAGAGGTCCCTTCCTAAAATTTTTTCCCGATGTCGTCGAGATCCATGCATCCCCGTCTTACATTTTTTCTCTAAAATCTTCAGACCCGCAACCCCAAATACCAGCTATATTCTTGACTCTCCCTCAAGACGCTTCTAGACTTAAATTATCGCTGAATCACTCGCGAGAGTAAGATGGGCTAAGTCCATTTCATTTGGAACACGCTACCGTGCCCCAAGCGAACCATTGCCTCAAAAGGTGCCCCGGAAATCATAAGAATAGCGTCTTAGCTTCCGGGTATCCTTTAGGGAACTGATTGATGGAGGAAATTCTGTGACACCTAAGGATATCGGGCAACTGTTATCGGTAGGCTTTGATGGTTTCGAAGCTCCTCCGTCTCTTCTCGGGGCAATCCGCCAGGGTCGAGTCGGGGGAGTTATCCTTTTCGGTCGAAATGTCCGTGACGTCTTGCAACTACGTACGCTCACCAGCGAGTTGCAAGAGGCCGCAGCCCTTGGTGGGCACGCATCCCTATTCATTGCGATCGACCAAGAAGGGGGAGCCGTAAGACGACTGCGAGACCGCTTTGTGCCCTTGCCCAGTGCCATGGCCATGGCCGCCAGCGGCCAAGTGGAGTCGGCCCAACGCCTCCTCTATTTATCGGCATTAGAAATGATGAATCTGGGTATCAACCAAAACTATGCACCGGTTTTAGATGTCAACAATAACCCCCTCAATCCGGTCATCGGAATTCGCTCTTTCGGAGAAGACCCCGAATCTTGCGCCCGATGGGGACAATTGTATATTCGCGCGATGCAAGACGCGGGGATGATTGCCACTGGCAAACACTTTCCCGGACACGGCGACACCGATCAAGATTCGCATAGCGCGTTGCCGCTCGTCCCCCATGACCGAATCCGGTTAGAAGCGATAGAACTGTTGCCGTTTCGGGCCGCCATCGCCGCCGGGATTCGAGCCCTCATGAGCGCACACGTGGTGTTCCCGGCGTTTGATCCCATTCCGCATCAGCCTGCCACCATTTCTGCCGCAATCTTGGGAAACCTCATGAGGCAAGAACTGGGCTTTTCCGGCATGATTGTCACCGACTGTATGGAGATGGCGGCCATCCACGATGGCGTAGGTACCTCAGAAGGCACCTTCCGTGCCATCAGCGCCGGTGCCGATCAGGTCCTGATTTCGCATTCTGGCTCCCTGCAACACCAAAGCTACGAACGACTATCTCGAGCTGTAGCCCACGGTGAGATCGCCTCGAGTCGCCTAAAAGAGGCCGTACGGACGGTCAGTGAAACCAAAGCCTTAATCGGTCATCCTGAGGGTGCCGTCGATTCCGAGGAGGCGTATCGATTAGCGGAAGAGATCTGGGAATCCGCGGTGGCTGGTGTCGGTGCGTTAGACCGACTGCCGCTCAAAGGGCCCTTGACTCTGGTCACGTTCCAAAGCATCCCACGCAGTCCCGCCGACGACCGCGGAGCGGCGTCGGCGCACCCCCTGGCCGAGTTCTTACATGATCAAGTCCATCAACATTTTTCTCTCCCTCTAAAGCCCACGCCCAATGACATCGAAGAGGTGCATCGAGAGTCCCACGGCATGCCCCTGGTCGTGGCATTGGACAACGCCTTGCAGCATCCAGAACAGCTTCTCCTGCTGAATCGTCAATGGACGGCGGGCCCTATCGTGGCCATCGCTTTAAGTTCTCCCTATGACTTAAAACGAATCCCGGTCGGCAGTGTGGGACTGACGGCCTTCGATCCCAGCATCGAAGCGCAACGAGCCATATCCAAAGCGTTGCGCGGACAAATTGCAATAAAGGGCCATTGGCCGATTACTTTGGAGGTGCGCAATCGATGACATCTATGCAAATCCGGATTAAGAGAAAACCTGCCAAAAAGAACGGTGGCCGCCGGGTTAACCCTACTAGCCTAGGCCGTCTCATTCTTATCGCCCTAGTGTTTAGCCTGCTCACCTTTGCGGACGGAGCACTCTGGTGGGCAGGCTACATCTTTCTTGGCGTAATTTTGGTAACCTTGTCCGTGCGGTCCACCCAACAAGCCCTCCCCTGGATTGCCTCATTCGGGGAGCTCGTGCTCGCCTTGACTCACACGGGTGTCATCGCCTTCGGGTGGGGCATGCTACTCTTGATCATCTCATTTATGGTGTTTTTAGTGTTCCTGGGGCTGCGTCACGATTCGCGTCCCGTAAAGCTCGGCGAAGGACCTTACCGACCGCCGACTTGGGTAGGCTATCCACCACTTCATAAAAGCGCGGAACTTTATATCCAGCCAAATTCTGCCGACAATAAGCGGTGAGTTCGTCCACATCGATGACAGACGGGGGACGGACCACCACATACGCTTTAATCGTTTCTCCTCGATAGGGGTCAGGGACGCCAACGACGGACACCTCTAATATCCCGGGAAACCGATAGATCACCTCTTCGACTTCACGTGGATACACGTTAAATCCCGAACAGATGATGAGGTCCTTTTTTCGGTCCACAATTTGAAAGTACCCTTCGGGGTCCATCACCGCCACATCCCCAGTCCAAAGCCATCCATCACGTAGTGTATTCTTGGTCTCTTCCTCATGGTTCCAATATCCTTGCATCACCTGCGGGCCCCGCACTAAAAGCTCTCCTACTTCTCCAACGGGCATGTCCTCGCCTTCATCATTCACAATCCTGGCATCGGTGTCAGGAAGCGGGATACCAATGCCTACTTTCCTGTCCACATCCCATAGCGGTTGACAATGGGTTACCGGGGATGCTTCCGACAAACCATAACCCTCCACAAGCTTCCCTCCGGTAGCTCGTTCAAACGACTCTTGAACAGATACCGGCAACGGAGCTGACCCACTAAGACAGCCTCGAATCGACGACAGATCCACGTGACTTTGGCGCGCATGGGTCTCGAGGGCCACATACATGGTCGGGGCTCCGGGAAATAAATTTGGGCGATGGCGTTTAACGGCCTCTACGGCAGACTCTGGTGTAAATCGTGGCAAGAGGATAAGCCTGGCCCCAATCGATAATCCCAAGTTCATTCCAACGGTCATCCCATAGACATGAAACAACGGCAGTCCAATCAACACCGTGTTCTGATTATCCGTTTCCACAATAGGACTCATCCACCACCGAGCCTGAAATGCATTGGATAGGAGATTCCAATGCGTCAACATGGCCCCTTTGGGGAGCCCCGTCGTGCCTCCCGTATATTGGAGTACCGCGAGGTCTTGTTCGGGGCTCACTACAGGATTCTGCCATTCGGATTTCCCCTGGGCCAACCAATCTGAGAGACAAAACGCCCCGGGATAGGCCTGGGCGGCCTCATGCTCGCGTTCCGCATTTCCCATGGTATCAGCAAACACCACGTAGAACGGGAGGTCGGGTGGAAGTCTCTGCACTGCCTCCACGGGAACCACCAAGACTTTGGGCGCTGCGTCGGTCAAAAGACCGACCAGTTCGCTTGTAGTATAGAGAGGGTTCAAGGCCACGACTACGGCGCCTCGGCGCAAAGCTCCAAAATACATCTGAACAAACCCAAAGCTATTGGGCAAAAGCAGCACGACTCGATCCCCTACCGCGATCCCATGCTGTGCCAAGGTGGAAGCGATGCGTGCGGTCTGGCTCCATAACTCTCCATACGTTAAGGACATCTCATTCAATATCAAAGCCACCGAAGCAGGATCGTGCCCCTCCAAAATCGAGTAGAGAGGTGCGGGAGGCTCGGATAAATGGTGCGGAATCGCACCATACAAGAGACGCCACGGACGTTGTAGGGAAGCGGATTCCATTGTTATTTACCTCCAAATCGTGGGCGGCGTTTTTGCATGAATGCTAAGACACCCTCCATGGCATCTCCGGTGGTCATGAGGCGCAGGATCTCCCGAGTTTCTCGCCCTTGGGCTCCTTCCGGATTAGGATTGGCCAATAGGCCCTTAATACTGGCCAAGGCTAACGGTGGGAGGCTCGCTAGTTTCTCCGCCTGATTCAACGCATATTCCATGAGTAAATCCGGAGCCACCACTTGGCTTACCAACCCAATTCGGTAAGCCTCGTTCGCATCGATAGGATCTCCGGTAAGAATAAGCTGGGCCGCATGGGTTCGTCCCACCAGTCGTGCCATACGCACGGTGCCGCCCCATCCCGGGATAATTCCCAAGTTTACTTCGGGTTGCCCAAATCGGGCCTCGGTGGATGCAATCCGGATATCTGCCGCCATCGCAAGTTCGTTACCGCCCCCCAAGGCAATTCCATTAATAGCCGCCACGATGGGTTTGGCAAATGTTTCTAGGCGCTGGAAGGTCTCGGCTCCTAGCGTTAAGAATTGGGATAACTGACCCCCCAATTTCATCACGCCACCCACATCTGCGCCTGCAGCAAAAGCCATTCCTGCCCCCGTGATTACGATGGCGCGCGTCTCCTCATTGGCCTCGACGGATTCCATCAACCGAGAAAGTTCTTCTAAAAGTTCTAGGCTAATCGTATTGACCGGAGGATGATTTAGCGTCCAAATTTGCACAGCCCCCCGTTGCTCGACAACAATAATCGCCACTCGCATCATCTCCCAAGCCTCTAATAAACCACATCTTCTCGCAAAGTTGATCCGTTCGCACGTTCTAGAAGTTGCTAACTCCCGTGGTAAGCCATGTACCCCTGACCCGTGCTCCTTCCGAGCTGCCCACGGGCGACTTTCGTTAGCAATGACGCCGGTGGTTTAAACCGTTCTCCGATAATCTCTTGCATTTGCTCTAATTGTTGAACAATCACATCGAGGCCGGTTGTGTCGGCCCACTCTAATGGCCCCACCACGAGTCCGGCTCCGGCCCGCATCGCAATGTCGATATCCCTGGCGCTGGCGATTCCTTCATCTACCAATCGTACCGCCTCTAAAAATGTGGCCAATTGGAACCGGGTCAGTAATGCTGTCTTCGTCTCTGCCGTCATGCCTCTGCCCCTCCTTGTATTCTCATTAATACGAATAGAAGCCGTGGCCCGTCTTCATTCCTAAGTGTCCTTCAGCTACCATATTCTTCAATTCATCACTGGGTCGAAATCGGGCGCCCAACGCCTGGGTGAGATATTGAGCCACTTCGTAGGCGACATCGAGCCCTAGTGCATCCGCTAAGAAAAACGGGCCCATCGGTGCGATCTTCGCTTCGGTAATGGCTTGGTCGATCTCAGCCGCCGCGATGTCGTGCTCCTCTTTGAATCGGAGGACTTCTGCCATAGAGGCCATCAGCACCCGGTTCACCACGAAACCCGGACATTCCTTGACACGCACGGGAATCTTCCGAATCTCCTCCGCCAGTCGCATCACCGTGTCTATCGTCTCGTCACTGCTCTGGTCTCCCGCAATGACCTCAACGAGTTTCATCATGTGAGCCGGATAGAAAAAATGCATCCCAGCCACACGATCTGGACGTCCCGTAACCTCCGCCAGATGGGAAATGCTTAAGGCCGAGGTATTGGATACGATGAGGGCCATCGACGATAACGTCTGATCGAGTTCGCGAAACACCGCCTCTTTGACTCTTATCTGTTCCGTCACGGCCTCAATGGCCAATGTGACTCCATCAAGATCTTCGAGTCGACTACTGAAGGTAATAAACCCCATCCGATCTTGAGCATCTGCCAGCGTCATCTTGTTGGTTCCGACCCTACCATCAAATAGTTCTTGGATATGTTTTTTGGCACGGGTTAATTGTGCCTCATCGACATCGCGCAAAACCACCGGGATTCCGCGCGTCGCAATGGTATAACAGATGTCCGCACCCATCGTCCCAGCGCCGACTACCGCTATTTTCTTGACATACATGGCTTATCCCTCCCATTACACCTGATGACAGTAATCCTATCTTCCGAGGCGCATAAAAAAACGCGCAACGGCAGGCACCGCGCACGCTCTAAGGCCTCTATTAGGGGCGCATGGATGCCCTATTTCCCTTCGATGAGCCATGGTCGGACCTCCCCTCCATAGACACCAAATATCGTAATCCCGATGCGCAATATTTGTCAACGGCAAGCTTTTTATCTTTATCCATTGAGGATCACCGGAACGTCTATCTATCCTGATCTCGCAACTGATTGACACGATAAGGTCCGACTTTTGGTATGATGAGTAAAAACTGCTCGGGAGGCTCCTCATGGCCGACAATACCATTCAGCCGTTCGTGGATGAAATCCAACGACTATTTCCACGCATTATGCGTTATCTTGATGCTGAAGCCTCTCGCGAATTGATCGGGCTCGAAGTGACTCCTTCACAAATGAATGCGCTGGTCTCGTTGTATGGCCGGGACGATCTTCCCATGGGAGAACTCGCGGAAATTCTGGGGTTGACAGAATCTGCCGCAACACGATTGGTGGATCGCCTCATAAATATGAATCTGGTGCGCCGCGGACGCGATGGTGTGGACAGACGTGTGGTCCGCGTCCATCTGTCATCCTATGGCAAGCAGTTAGCGGAGCTCGTGCTTGCCCGGCGTCAAGCCCAATTTACGCGATTCGCGGAACGCATGGATCCCTTGGATCGAAACAATTTGGTCGAGGGACTTTCCGCCCTGCTTTCGGTATTTTCCGCCATGGAACATGAAGCCAAGATGGAAAAACCTCCCGATCCCTTAGCGTAAGATTATCGCGAGGCCCCCTCGACATCTTGAAAAGTAGGAATATTATCGTATAATAGGGTAACCTAAGTTTCATTCTATGCGCAAAGGAGGTGGTCCTAAGATTGGTTACGCTTACTGATTCGGCTGCGGACAAAGTGAAGGAGTTCATGGCCTCTAAGGACCGTGAAGATCTAGCCCTTCGCATTTACATTAGCAAGGGTGGATGCAGTGGCTTTAGTTATGGGATGGCTTTAGATGCGCCGCAAGACACGGACAACTTATTCCGGTTCGGCGACATTCAAGTCGTGATCGATCCCAATAGTGCCCCTTACCTTGACGGCATCGAGGTCGACTATGTGAACTCCCTCATGGGGGGTGGGTTTTCAATCAACAACCCCAACGCGGTGTCTGCGTGCGGATGTGGGAATTCATTCCGGACCAAAGATGAGTCCGGTGCAGCAAATGCTTGCAGTCACTAGTTCCGAATGTCATAAAAGGCCCCAGTGTTGGGGCCTTTTATGTTGGGTTCCACTCAGTCTGCAGCGGTCCGTTCATTACCGACCACAAGAATATCAATATTATTACTAAGCCGTAAGACTTCGTTAATGACCGAACCACGCCAAATTTCATGCCACCGAGAACGCCTGGACTCTCCCATGATGATTTCGGTTACATGATGTTCGAGCGCGTAGCGCACGAGCGCCCTGGGAACGTTTACTTCATGAAGTTGGACGACGGTAGCTCCGAGCTGTTCGGCCAGCGTCACATGAGACTTCAAAGTGGCCGCGTCTTGTTCCCGCATGTTTTGTTGTCCCGGAGGCAAGACAATCAGGACCGTAAAATCCGCTTTGAGTCGGCGCGCCACCCGATACCCTCGTCTTAAGAGCCGCGCCCCATTCGGCGACGGTGTCACCGCGACCATGATGCGATCATGGGTGGGCCACGGGCCCTCAATCGCATGGCGGTTCATGTAGACCTCAAGCCGATCATCGGTGTCATCGGCGACCGCGCGTAGCGACAACTCACGCAACGCCGTGATATTCCCTTTACGAAAAAAATTTTGGAGTGCCTGATCAATGTTAGGCCCCTGATATACCTTACCTCGTTTTAGACGCTCGATTAAGGCTTCCGGGGTCAAATCAATGAGGCGAATCTCGTCTGCATCTTTAACAAAGGAATCTGGTACGGTTTCGCGCACCCGGATCCCCGTAATTTGCCGAACCGTATCGTTTAGCGATTCCAAATGTTGCACGTTCATCGTGGACCAGACGTTAATACCGGACGACAAGAGCTCCTCGACATCCTCAAAACGTTTGGCGTGGTGAGAATCTTCCGCATTACTATGGGCTAATTCATCCACCAGAACCAGGTCCGGACAACGGACCATGATAGCTCCAACGTCGAGCTCTCCTACTTGTTTTCCTTTATAGGTACTAGGCCTTAATGGAATGATTTCCAGATCGCCGATGGCGTGGGCCGTTTCTTCCCGACCATGCGTGTCAATCGATCCTACCACCACATCAAGGCCTTGGGAGCGAGCCACGTGGGCATCCGCCAACATCGTAAAGGTTTTTCCCACCCCCGGCGCTGCGCCGAGGTAGACCCGATGTTTGCCGCGGCTGGCACGTCGAATGTCCTCCAAGATTTCTTCGGGTGATCGCCTCTTAAAAGTATGCGCCACAGCTATCGGGCTCCTCTGAAATAGATTTTCTCCAAAATAAGGCCACACGCTTCGGTGGATTCGTACCCCGATTTCAATATTTTACCCCTTCAACGTAGCATATTGCGATTCGTCTGTGCATCTTAGGAGCGATATTGCTTCATTAATACCTCCCTTCCTGACAACCCCGCCAGACTCATCGCGAGGCCATTTTTACGGGTTTTTTACTTTAAGGGACAGGAATCCGGGCAGTATAATACCGAGGAACCGGTAGAACCTTATATTGGTAAGAGGGGAGGGAGGTCATTATGCTCGACATAGAAATGATTGGCCTCACTGTCATACTGTTTTTGGGCTTAGTGTATTTGATAAGGTTGTTTGGCCGCGTATAACAAGGAGGGGATCGCTGTGGGCGGTTGGATTCTTTTGATTCTCTCGGTGCTCATCATGGCATACCTGATGTATGTCATAGTGCGCCCGGAAAAATTCTAATCTGCGTTGAACTTTGGTCGAGGGAGGGTATTCGTTGTCTATTCAGACAATCTTGACGTGGGCGGTCGTCATTGGGGTCTTTCTCGTGACACTCAAACCATTAGGGACCTATATGGTCCGCGTTTTTACGTTTCAGCCCACAATTTTAGATAGACCCCTAAAGCCTATCGAAAATTTCATCTTTCGCGTGATCGGTGTCGATCGCGAAAGCAGTATGTCTGCAAAAGAATATAGTCTTTCGTTGATTTTAACGAACTTCGCATGGGCAGTAGGGGCCTATATTCTTCTGCGGTTGCAGGGACAGTTGCCATTTAATCCGCAACATTTCGGGGCGGTTAACCCCCAGTTGGCGTTTAACACGGCCACGAGTTTTACCACCAACACCAACTGGCAGGCCTATGCGGGTGAGAGTACGATGTCGTACTTCTCCCAATTTGCGGTGTTGTCTTATTTGCAATTTGTCACACCGGCAACCGGAGGTGCCGCGGGCATTGCGTTCTTACGAACGCTATCCGGTCGCAAGCTTGGTAACTTCTTTGTCGATCTCACCTTAATGACGACGCGTCTTTTGCTCCCATTGTCGATTATCGTGACCCTGATCTTGGTGGCGCAAGGAATTCCGGAGGCGTTAAGCCCGTATCTGCATGTTCATAGTATCGTGGGTCAAACCCAAGTGGTGCCCCGTGGTCCGATCGCCTCATGGGAGGCCATCGAGCATCTAGGTCAAAACGGCGGCGGGTATACCAATGCGAATAGCGCCAACCCCTTGGAAAGTCCTACGGCACTTACCAACGTGGTCCTAACCATTGCGATGGGACTTTTGCCCGTGGCATTCTTCTATGCGTTCGGCGTGATTACGGGACGCCGCCGTCTAGGCTGGACCTTAATTGGGGTCGCCGGCGTGCTGTACCTGGTCATGTTGGCGTTACTGTACTTCCCGGAAGCTGCAGGAAATCCCATCATTAACGCGATTGGGCTTCACACACACGCCAACATGGTGGGTAAAGAGACCCGTTTTGGTATCGGTGGCACTGCCATCTTCAGTACCTCTACCATGGCCTTTACGACCGGATCTGTGGCGAGTGCCCACGATAGCTTTCTGCCAATATCGTCGATCGCCTTTTACATGGCCATGTTCCTGAACATGGTGTTTGGCGGCAAGGGTGTCGGGCTACTCAATATGCTCATGTTTGTCATCATTACCGTATTCCTGATTGGTCTCATGGTAGGACGGACACCGGAATTTCTGGGCAAGAAGATCGAGGCCAAAGAAGTCTCCTTAGCCTCCGTGGCGTTTTTGATCCATCCGCTCTTAATCCTGGCGGGAACGGCACTCGCCGTGGCTACGCCGGCTGGGATGGCCGGTGTCTTTAATCCCGGTCCTCATGGACTCTCGGAGATTATCTACGGGTTTACCTCGGCCGCGGCCAACAACGGATCTGCGTTCGGCGGTCTCGGGGCGGCGTTGCCGTTTTATGAAGTTGCACTCGGAATCGTGGTCGTAATTGGCCGCTACGCATCGATTATTGCCATGCTTTTCATCGGCCAATCGCTCTTGCAGAAAAAGGCGGTACCCGAATCGGCCGGCACCATGCACACCGATACCGTGCTCTTTGGAGGAGTGCTTTTAGGATCCATCGTGATCTTAAACGCCTTAACGTTCTTCCCCATCATGGCACTTGGTCCGATCGCAGAGCAGTACTTAATGATGGCGCATCACCTCTTTTAGTGCCGGTGGATTACCGGACACTAAAAAATTTGTTCAAAGGAGCCTCTAGGAATGGCTGTAGGAGAAATGCCGGCACAGCGCAACTATAGCGGGGAGATTCTTAAAGCAACGTTCTCCAAGCTCAATCCGCGAGAAATGTTGCACAATCCAGTGATGTTTGTGGTCGAAGTCGGTACGGTTGTGGTCGCTTGGCTCGCCATTGTGGCCAACACCGCTTCCGCACAGAGCTACGACTGGCTCGTCACAGTAATTTTATTCGTGACTCTATTGTTCGCCACGTTCGCCGAAGCGTATGCTGAGGCTCGGGGCCGAGCGCAGGCCGACTTCCTGCGTCGCACGAAATCTTCCACCCGGGCGCGCCTCATGCAAAAAGATGGATCCACCGTGTTGGTGGAGTCCTCCGAACTCGTGAAGGGCTCTCACATCGTGGTCGAAGCGGGTGACACCCTGCCCGGCGATGGAGTGGTCGTCGAAGGAGTCGGGTCGGTCGACGAATCCGCCATCACCGGTGAATCAGCCCCGGTGGTGAAATCGAAAGAAGATGCCGTTACCGGCGGCACGGTCCTGCTATCCGACCGATTAGTCGTGGAGATTACGGTCAATCCCGGGGAAACCTTCTTGGACCGCATGATTGCTTTGGTCGAGGGTGCCTCGCGTCAAAAGACCCCCAACGAAATTTCATTGTCGGCGTTACTTGGGGTGTTAACCTTAATCTTCGTCCTCGTAGTCGTCACGTTGGTGCCGATTGCGAGCTACTTTGGTCCGCACGCGACGAACACCACAACCATGGTGGCACTTCTGGTCTGTCTCATTCCGACCACCATTGGTGCACTGTTATCGGCCATCGGTATCGCCGGAATGAACCGAGTCTCTTTGCACAACGTCGTCGCCAAGAGTGGACGATCGGTGGAAGCGGCCGGGGACATCGATACGATCATCTTGGATAAGACGGGGACCATCACGATTGGAAACCGTATGGCTACCGAGTTTCTTCCGGTTCCCGGCGTGAGTCTAGAAACATTGGCCGAGGCCGCTCTCATCTCGTCGCTGGCCGATACGACGCCCGAAGGACGCTCCGTTGTAGAGTTGGCACAAAAGGTCTTAAAAATGCCCGAACTCCCCGAGTATGAGGGGGAGCCCATCCCGTTTTCCGCTACCACGCGGATGAGTGGAATTGACTTAGAAGATGGCCGAAACGTCCGTAAGGGAGCGGTCAGTGCCATTTCCGAAATAACGGACAACACGCCGAAAGAATTGCAAGAGCAGGCGGATATGGTTGCTCGCGACGGAGGCACCCCTCTGGGCGTGGAGATCGATGGTCAAGCGCTCGGAATCATCCGCTTGAAAGACATCGTAAAAACCGGTCTTAAAGAACGGTTCGCGGAGTTTCGGTCGATGGGTATCCGGACGGTGATGGCCACCGGGGATAATCGGATCACCGCTGGAGTCATCGCGGCCGAGGCCGGCGTGGATGATTTTATCGCCGAAGCCAAGCCAGAAGACAAGATCGAGCTCATTAAGAAGGAGCAATCCGAAGGGAAATTGGTGGCCATGACGGGAGACGGCACCAATGACGCGCCGGCTCTCGCGCAAGCCGATGTTGGGCTCGCCATGAATAGTGGGACCATGGCGGCCAAAGAGGCCGGCAACATGATTGACCTCGAGTCCAACCCGACCAAACTCCTTGAAGTCGTGATGGTGGGTAAGCAGCTCCTCATTACCCGGGGATCTTTAACCACCTTTTCCATTGCGAACGACGTGGCGAAATACTTCGCCATTATCCCCGCGATGTTTGCTGCGGTACCCGCATTGCATGTTTTGGGAGCCCTAAATATCATGCACTTGAAAACCCCACATGGGGCCATCCTATCCGCGCTCATCTTCAACGCCCTGATTATTCCGGCGTTAATCCCCTTTGCCATTCGCGGGGTCAAGTATCGGGCCGAGAGCGCAGACAAGATGCTGGGACGTAATATCTTTAACTGGGGTGTGTTAGGGGTCATCATCCCATTCGTCGGTATATGGGGTATCGACCGTATTCTTGGCCTATTTGGTTTGGCCTAAGGGAAGGAGGAGAACGATATGAAGGTTTTACGCGCAGTGATTGGAGTAAGCGTGGGTCTTTGGGTCCTCGTCGGACTCGCCTACCCCTTAGCCATGACGGGAATTAGTCAAGTCATCTTTCCCTACCAGGCCAATGGGAGCCAAGTCAAGTTGAATGGTAAAGTCGTGGCATCGGCCCATGTCGGACAATATTTTGACCAATCTCAATATTTTTGGGGTCGGCCCTCGGCAACCAGCCCACCGTATAACCCGGAAGCGTCGTCTCCCAGTAACCTGGGACCGACCAACAAGCTCTTAATTCAGCACATCAAAGCCCGGGTGGCCCTGTTGCTCAAAACCACACCAGGTCTAAAGGTGAACCAGATTCCCGCTAGTATGGTGGAAAGTTCTGGGTCCGGTCTAGATCCCGATATCACGGTGCAATCCGCGCTCATTCAAATTCCTCGCATCGCCAAAGCGACGGGGATTCAGAGCGCCACCTTGAGGCGCATCGTTACCCAGCACATCGTCAGGCCGCAATTGGGTATCTTTGGTCGATCTCATGTGAACGTGGTCGATCTCAACCTGGCGGTGTTCAAGCTCTTACACCCTTAATACCAGACCAGACAGACCGAGCGGGCCTCTTCGACAAGAGGCCCGCTTTTCATTTCGAGTTGGTCCCAAAGACATGGTACACTGCTTGGCAAGCCCCTTTAAATAAGGTGGCATGGGGAGGAACCCGTACGGCGATAGGATAACGGGCTGACGGCTCGACAGAAAGGAGAAGCGGGAATGGGGCCAGCGAGATTCACCATGCTATCCCTTCCCTCCTTGATGGTCAAGGTTTCCCGCACAGTTGGATGAAATATAGGCCTAGTGGAAGGACACGACAAAATCGTAACAAATCTCGGACATACACCCCAAAATGGCGCGTCGTGCGATCGCCGTTAATGCCTTGGGTGGTCGTGAGCGCTCCGACTCGTCCTGGATCGTGGTTCGAGGGGCGCGCATTCCTGGCCGCGACGCTATTAGTCGCCATCCTTACCGGAATACTATGGGAGTCGCGTCACGTGTTTCTGATCATCAATATTGCCCTCCTTTACTTGCTGCCGGTCCTGATCGTGGCCCTTCGGTGGGGGATCTGGCCCGCGATTTATGCGGCCGGTCTCGCGGTTCTGGTCTTCGACTCCCTTTTTGTTCCGCCCGTTTTTCGCTACACCGTTGCGGATTTTCGCTACCTGATTGTCTTCACGGTATTCCTGGCCGTGGCCGCCTTAACTGCGAGCCTAGCAGGAACCTTGCGACGACAAATGCATGAGGCCCTGCGAAGGGAAGCCCTGACTTCGTCACTCTATGAATTAAGCCGCCAAATGGCCGCGGTGCGGGATCTTGAGACCTTATTGGATGAAGTCGCCCGGCATGTATCGCGTACCTTTGCCACCCCCGTCCCGGTTATGATCGCCCTTCCCGACGCCCATGACCAATTGCGAATTGCCGTGAGGACTCCCGTGATCGACTCCGGCTATCGGGTGAATGCGAATGTGTTGGAATGGGTCTATCGTCATGGCGAACAAGCTGGATTTGGAGAAAACAAAAACACCGAACTCCTCTATATTCCGCTAAAGACTGAGAATAAGGTCCATGGCGTTATGTGCATCGGAGAATATGGGGTAGGCACGGTGTTCAATTCAGAGCAACTGCGCATCGTCGAGGCTTTGGCCGGGGTGGCCGCCGTGTCTATTGCCCGGATGCACTATGAGGAAGAAGCGAAGTTATCTCATTTGATGGCGGAATCGGAACGACTCCGCACGGCTCTCTTAGACTCCATTTCGCATGAACTCCGCACGCCCTTAGCGACCATTATTGGGTCCGTGACGGGCCTGCTTGAAGGCATGGATATCCTGAGTCTGGCAGACCAACGCGAACTCTTAGCCACGATTCGCGAGGGATCTATGCGGATGAACCGGTTGATTACCAACTTATTGGGGATGGTCCGACTCGAAAGCGGCATGTTGCGACTACATCGGCAGTCTAACGATATGGCTGATATGATTGGGGTTGCGCTACGCCAAGTGCAGGATGCTTTATCCCGTCGCCGCGTCACGGTCAACATCCCGGATGATCTCCCGCCGCTTGACGTCGATGATGTGCTAATTGATCAGGTGCTCACGAATCTTCTTAGTAACGCGGTCAAATATTCGCCAGACGGCAGCGAAATTAACATTGAGGTAGAATTTTCCGCGGACACCATGACGCTCGCCATCCAGGATTTCGGGATTGGTATCCAGCCGATGGAAGCGGATAAGCTCTTCGATAAATTTTACCGTTCACCTACCGTCCAGCATATACCCGGTACGGGTCTGGGACTCGCCATATGCAAGGGGATTATTCGTGCTCATGGAGGAACCATTAAGGCCCGACGAGGAACGCCACGGGGTACGGTCATGACCATCGAACTCCCGTTAGAGACTCGTTTGATGAAGGAGAAGGAGTCATGAATAAAGCCCGCATTCTTATCGTAGACGACGAAGTGCAGATCCGAAAACTCCTGACCGTGACCTTAAAGGCTCACGGCTACACAACCGAAGAGGCAGGCACCGGCCATGAAGGGTTAACGATGGCCGAGCAACTACGGCCCGACTTGATCATATTAGACTTAAGTCTGCCGGACATAAAAGGCACTGCGGTCTTAAACCAGATTCGAGGTTGGTCCAACGTGCCTGTCGTTATCCTGACCGTCCACGATGACGAAACCGACAAAGTGTTCGCCCTCGACCATGGTGCCGATGACTATATCACCAAACCTTTTAGCATGGGTGAACTCATGGCCCGCGTCCGGGTGGCCTTACGTCATGTCGCCCTATCTCCAGAAGATCCCATTCTGACGGTGGGCCATCTCAAAATCGACCTCATTCATCGCATCGTGGAACGCAAGGGCGAATCCGTAAAACTCACGCCTATCGAATACGCGTTGTTGCGTGTATTGGCCCTTAGCCGAGGGCGTGTGATGACCCATCGTCAGTTACTCCGCCAAGTCTGGGGCGAGCAAAGCTACGAGTCTGAAAGTCATTACTTACGGATCTATGTTGGTCACTTGCGAAAAAAAATTGAGGAAGATCCGACGCGGCCCCAACTGATCATTACCGAGCCGGGAGTTGGGTATCGCTTGCTGGCACCCGATGCGTCGGATAATTGACCACCATTCTCGGAAATCACACCCGGTTATCCTAAGCATGTTTCTCTCAAAACCCGGGGACGATATGGCTTTGAAAGGATGGTGAAAAGGCATGCCACACGCCTACGGGCGTCTCGCTGAAAATCACATCGGATTTTGGCAAGTCCTTTTTCAATCGGTGTCCCAAATGGGTCCCGGACTCTCAGCCGTCTCGGGGCTTACCGCGGCCGCAAGTTTTGCGGCGGGGGCCATGCCACTCGGCATCCTCTTGGCACTCATCGCCTCCTTGTTTGGGGCCAACACGCTCATTCAGTTTTCCAAGAAAATTTCCAGCGCAGGAGGTTATTATACATTTGTCGCACAGGGTTCCGGTGCGCGCACGGGGGTCTATACGGGATGGATTTATCTCCTCTACCAAGGGATTAACGCCCCAGCGATGATCCTGTTTTTCGGATTTCTTATCGAGTCTATTCTCGACATGGGACTCGGCATCCATCTGCCGAGTTGGAGTTGGTGGCCCTTTTCCCTGATAGCGGCCCTATTCGTGTGGTACATCTCTGTCAAAGGTATTCGACCCTCATTACAGTACTCCATGGTTGCCGGCCTCATCGAATTTGTCGTATTCGTCATCTTAGGTGTAGTTCTCATTGCCAAAGCGGGCCCCCACAATTCCCTCAGCCCGTTTCGACCAGGGACCTCACCGACTGGATGGTCCGGCATTGGCTTAGCCATGGTGTTTGGCCTATTTTCTTTCGCTGGGTATGGTGCCGCTGCTCCGCTTGGAGAAGAAGCCAAGAATGCCAAACACACCATCGCGCGTGCCGTGTTTATTGCGGTCTTAGTGGTGGGACTCTACTACGTATTTATCGGGTACGCATCTACGGTGGGTTGGGGGATCCATAAAATGGGTAGCTACGCCTCTTTGCCCTTGCCGCTCATGACGATGGCCCAACATACGTTAGGATCGCTCTGGTTTTGGCTCCTCGCCATCCTCGTGATTAACGGTACCGTGGCCTGCATTACCGCCATCCATAACGCGCAGGTCCGTGTCCTCTATGCCTTGGGCCGCGACCGCATTCTGGTGCCCTATCGGATGGCTCAAACGCACGCAGTCTATCGGTCCCCTCACGAAGCCATTCGATTTCAATCCATCCTTAGCATAATCATTGTCACCGGGGTAGGGTTTTGGTTGGGAAGTTTTGCGGGATTTGTCTTTCTTGGTGAATTGATGACCCTTTCCACCTTAATTGTGCACATTATGGCCAATGTCTCGCTGACACGGTACTACCGAAGGATCGGATCATTTCGCTGGTTGGTCCACGGCATATTCCCCGCTATTGCTACCCTTCTCTACCTCTTACCTATTTATTTCACCCTCTTCCCGGTTCCCCCGTTCCCTGATAACATCCCCCCGTACCTCTTGCTCGGGTGGCTTTTAGCGGGACTAACCCTCCTATGGGGGATCTTTCGCAAAAACCCCGAGAGGATTCGCAACGCGGGCCTCATTACCACGGACACCAACCACGATAAAGACCCGGGGTAAAAAGGAGGCGAACGTCGGCCCCATTCACCCACGACGTTCGCCGCTTTATTCCAAAAAATTTCGGCTTAACTTGGCGACCAGGCTATAGTAGGTATCGACCATGTTGCCTACATAAAGTTTCCCCGCTTGGCTTGCTAACTGGTAAGCGTCCCACTTGTCGAAGTGATACTCGCGAATAAGCCATTGAATCAGTTCGCTATAGGCGATGCGAGCCGCATCTTCCATCGGACGCGCACTACCCACGGTCATAATTTCACTCGGTGAGATAATCCGGGGCCAGGCAATCGGGTGACGCTTCACCACTTCAAATGAAAGCGTGACCTTCCCGGAGATCTCTAAGGCAACTCCACAAGCTTCCCCCTCGCCTTGTGCCACATGACAATCCCCGGTGGAAAAGTATGCCCCGTCGACTTTCACCGGGAGGCATACAATGTTGCCAGATTTGACGTCGGGGACATCCATGTTGCCGCCATGCGTGAATGGTGTAAGTGCTGACAGGGCTTCCAAATCTGGTGCGGTTCCCATGGTCCCCATAAAGGGATGCGGAGTGATGGCGAACCGATCGGAATACGCAAAGCGTCCATCGCTCTGTTTACGGTAAATCCAAACCTTTTCGGGTAAGGGGTCCTGTAATGTCGCAGTCAGCGTCGTCGCGGTCAGTCCTCCGAAATATGGAATTTGTGCACTCACCGCCCAATCTCGAGTCAGTTCAATATCGTCAATATGTACCATGAGCATGTCCCCTGCCTCAGCGCCCTCCACATAGAGGGGACCCGTTTGGGGATTTAAGTAATGCCCCGCCACTTGGCTCGGCAGGTCGGTTTCTAGCTTGACGCGACCCTCGAAACAATCTTCCGTGTACAGCACCACCGTCTCCCCAGGTTTCACCTGGGCAATCGGTTCGTGATACTTCCCAAAGGTATAGGGGTAAGGTTGGACTGGATGAATCTCTCGCATTACGACGCGCCTCCTGTTCATTATGTACTCTTTTAGCGTTCAGCCCGTTAGTCGTCGCCTCAAGCTACGAATGGGTAGCCAGCTAAACAATACGGTATAGCCCAAGATCCACACCACATCCCATACAAGCCCCGCGGATAAATGGCCTAAGACCAACGCTCTCACGACATTTACTACATGGAATAAAGGGGTCAAAACAATGAAATCTTGGATCAAAACGGGCAGTCGAGCAATCGGAAAAAACACGCCAGAAAACATAAACATCGGTGTGATCACCAACGTAAAGTAATAAAAGAGCTGCTCATGGTTACGCGCCCGCGATGCCACCAAGAGAGCGGGGCCCGAGAACATGATTCCGGTAACGAGAAGGGGCAGCGGGACCACCAACGCCCACCAGGAGTGAACCAATCCTAGTAGTAGTAATACCAAGAGAAATACCGAACCATACAAGAGGCTTCGAAACGCCTCCCAAAGATATTCTCCCGCAACAATTTGCGGGACCGTTAATGGCGCGGTAATCATAGCCTGGTAAATGCCGTTCTCATTCAAACGATCATAGGCTTCAAACGTCATGTCAAATGTCACCGCATTCATGGCGGTGACCGCCAGTAAGCCCGGACCAATAAAATCGACAAAGGGCACACCGGCCATGGTGGCCACATATGCGCCTAGACCAAAACCCAAGGCCAAGAGGTTGGTTAAGGGCTCTCCAAAGTTGAGGAGAATCGAACTCCTGTAATATTTTACCCAAGACAGAAAATTACGTCGGAATACCATGAGGGCTCCATGGCGCCATTGTTGATTGACATTCACTCGCGCAAATCCCTCCCCGTCAAGCGCAAAAAGACGTCTTCCAGGCTGGCCCGGCGCCGATAATATTGCGCGGGCAGCCATTTTTCTTTTTGCAACTGTGCAAGCACCGGATCCATGTCCGAGGAAAACAGCATGAGGCTATCCCCCTGCCAATCACTAATGATCCCCAAAGGTTGGATCCGTTCGACGAGAGTCTGGCCAAAGCTGGGATCGCACTCGGCAATTTCCAAGCAATCGGTTCCCACCACACGGGCGATCAGGTCGTCCGGGGTCCCTCGTTCTAGGATCCTGCCGTGGTCGATGACCACCAAGTCATCCGCCAAACGTTGGGCCTCATCCATATAGTGCGTGGTCAAGAGAATGGTCACGCCCTCCTGCTTTAACTCTCGAATCTTACTCCATACTAAAAGTCGCGCCTGGGGGTCAAGCCCTGTCGTGGGCTCGTCCAAGATTAAGATCCGAGGGGTTCCCATCAGCGCTCGGGCAATAACCGCCCGACGACGCATCCCGCCGGATAAAGAGCGGACTTGCTCGCGTCCCTTGTCTTCTAACTGCAAAAAGACCAAGAGGTCTTGGGCTCGAATTTTCGCCTGCCTATAGCCCATGCCATAAAATCTTCCATGCAGTTCAACATTTTCCCGAACCGTTAGGGATGGGTCCAAATAATCTTCTTGCGACACCACCCCCAGTTGCCGCTTTATCATCAGATTTCCGGGATGCGCATCGTGCCCCAACACAGACAGGCGCCCTCCCGAAATTTCAGCCAAACAGCAAATCATCCGGATTGTCGTCGACTTTCCCGCCCCGTTAGGACCCAAAAGTCCAAAACAGGCACCTTCGGATACCGAAAAATCGATGCCATGGACCGCCTCGAAGTTCCCGTATCGCTTGATTAGATTTTCGGCCACAATCACCTCTGCCACCGATTACGCCCCCTTAGTATCGCTTTCCCAAGATACCACAATATCCTCGAGGCTAGACTAGAATTCCCGATGAAGTCTACAGCAAGAAAATCGGGTGCGGGAAAAGGGAGCCCCGTCGAGCTATCAGGATTTGGACAAAGACGGTCGATGATGAAAGTGAAAGCAGAGAAACAACGGGAAGGGCGCCCGCCGTGGGGACCGACCTCTGTCAGCGGGGGTCATGGAATCGACCCCTCCCATAATCCACCACGATCTTCGCGCCCGAGGGTCAATGCGGTCCGTCCGTAGTCCCCGGCATGGCTTGTGACGTGGATGACAGAACTGCTTTATTTTCAGGGCACAAGATTTCCTGAGGGTCCGCGAGGTCCGGGTTCTGAGCAGAGTTCAGATCCGGAATTGCGACGGGTAACCAGGTTTCTCCAAATCCCTGAAGGGCTTTTAGGATGGGCCCTAAGGCCTGTCCTTTTGTTGTTAGGCGGTATTCGACACGCGGTGGTGCCTCGGCGTACGGTATCCGCTCCAAGATCCCCTCCTGGGTTAGGCGACGTAGTCGATCGGAAAGAGCGCGAGGATTCAGCCCCGGGACGAGCAATTGCCCAAATCGGCGGGGGCCCGCCTGCAACTCCCGGATAATGATTATGACCGTCACATCCGCGACCAGTGTTGCAGCTCGCTGAATAGGGCATACAATAGTCTGCAGATCTTTCATCTCTGCATCCTCCTCTCTCCCGTCCAACCGCTACCGGCGCCCGTGTGCCATCTTGAGGGCTTCAGGACGCTGGCGCAAGCGGTGCATGGCCCAAATCCCCACCGCCGGTCCCAGGGCCAACAGCATGAGAATGTGGCTCCAGCCGATGACCGGCTGCAACCAACCAACCACATCGATTGAACCAATGGTAACCAGAAACCCGACGGCCATTTGCAGTGTCAGGGCGCTTCCCTGCAGGGACGAGGAACTGAGTTCTGTCACCGCTGCGGAAAACTGCGCGGAATCCGCAATCACGCTAAATCCCCAGATCAATCCCAGTACGAGCGTCAGCCAAGGCGCCTGCCGATACGTAAAACCAATGAGCAGGGCCATGCTGCCGCTTATTCCCAGAGCCCAGGCGGTTGCCCGGGTGCGTCCCCAACGGTCTGCTGCCCACCCGCCCGTCAGCGCGCCGGCGACGCCCGCCAGGCCGATCACCACGAAACTGGCGCCACCAGCCCAGCGCACCAAGGCCTCACCGTGCACATATGGAGCCCAGCTGGCGAGAAAAAACACCGGCAACCAGGTCCACATGGCGTACAGTTCCCACATATGGCTCCAGTATCCCAGATTAGCCAACATGACAGGGGCATCCCGCAGGACAGAGCCCACCCGGTCCCAATGAAACGCGGGAGGGTGAAACGAGCCCGGCTGTTCTGGCACAACCCACCACACCAACGCCGATGATACCACGGCCAGCCCAGCGCTTCCGAGCATGACCCCTTGCCAGTTCTCCAGGAGAGGAAGGCCCACCAGGATATGGGGCAGTGCGGACCCCAGTGTCAGACCGCCAATCAGAATGCCTACAGCCAGTCCACGCTGGCGGGGAAACCAACTGGCCACCCACTGCACGGCAATGGGATAGACCACGGCCAAGAAAGCTCCCGTCAGGCTCCGCGATACAAAAGGCCACAAACCGCCGTAGGGAAATCCCAGAATGGCCGCGGTGGACAGTGCGGCTCCCATGGAGCCCCACGCCATCAGCGTCCGCGGACGAATCCGGTCGGGCAACCCCAGTGTCGCGCTGATCAATGCCCCGCCAACAAATCCCAGTTGGACCGATGACGTAAGCCAGGTAACGGCTGTGCCTGATAGATGCCACTGGCGCGTTAACGCGCCGGTGACCGCCGACGCGCTAAACCAGACACTCATCGCCAGTAGTTCAGCTAGCGTGATCCACACTAAGGCAATCCAGCGGGACGCGGGAGGGCGTCCTGCCCCCTTGCGGTCTTCTTGGGTTTCTTCTTTCCGTAGCCTGATCATTGAGTAGCCTCCCTCCTTGGAGGATGCCGATGTGGTGACCGATGACCTGATATGGCTATGATACTATATAATTGATAGTAATGACGTTCGTTTGTTGCGCATGACAATGAAAATCAGCGGCGGATCCGGAATTGAGACGCGCGAACCGGCACAAAACGAACGGCGGAAAAGGAAATGCGTCATGCGAGT
This sequence comes from Bacillota bacterium, assembly GCA_021795465.1. Taxonomy (GTDB): domain Bacteria; phylum Bacillota; class Sulfobacillia; order Sulfobacillales; family Sulfobacillaceae; genus JAKADJ01. The sequence goes on along the minus strand of JAJYPK010000010.1, from coordinate 15,899 downwards.
AAATTTAATCGTGCCCGCGAGTGTTTTACGACTCCAACCAGATCTGGCTTCCTAAGATGGGTGCCATGCATGGAAGGCGATACAAGGGGGGCAAACGCTGATGCGCCAGGGCGTGTACTCCCCATTGTCTTTGCTTCCCGAATTTTAATCAGTCGATCGCTTCCCTTCCACCGCAAGTCGGTCACGCAAACCTTCAGATTCCTGACTTATTCGACCCATGTTTAATTCAACACCACCAATTTACCTAACATAGAAGTTTGTATAGTACCAAAAACCTCACACGGAACTCTTTCTTTATCTTAAAACATGACATATAATGAAGAAAAACACGAGGTGGCACCCTGATGTCCTTTCACGTTGTTCCATCTATCTCAATCGCCTATGGTCGATTGGTGAGTAACGCGCGACCACCCTATAGCAATGGCCACGTAAAAAGCCCAAATCCCTTAGCTTTGGTGTGGCACTGGATCGCAGAGGGAGCCCATCGGATTCACGTTGAAGAACTCAGTGATCCTTCCCGACTCAATCTGGCCCCCACACTGCCGGCGTTGTTGTTGGGATGTCATTCGATCCACAACGCCATCCAAGTGGGTGGAGGTATTCGCGATGCGCGCACCGCAAGCCTTCTCACCACCCACGGTGCAGACACCCTAGTCCTAGGGCGATCGTTGTGCGACCCGGTCGAGTTCTCAAGGATTTTGGATGTCGTCCCGGGTCCCCAAATCATGGTAGCCTTAAAAATGGATGCCGAACTCAACCCGTTCACAAGCGAAAGCCTCGACGTCGCGCGTCAAAGTGGTGTGCGTCGCGTCTTATTGGGCGGCCCATGGCAGGCCCCCAGCATATTCCCCTCCCAGCGCCGTACCATCCGTCAATTTCAAGAAGAAGGATTTGAGGTATGGATTGCGGGAGGTATTAGGTATCGCGACACCGTGTTGACCTTGAAGGATCTCGGCGTATCCGGTGTGATTATCGGTAAGGCTTTTTATGACGGTGATTTATGTTACACTGACCTCCAGTCGCTAGAAACGTCATAAATACCGGAGTCCCCATTGGTTCATCAATTCTTGCCGAACCAATGGGCACAATAGGCTCGATCATAAGGGGATTCGTGGATGCGGAAAGGGTTTTGGTGGCTCATGCTAGCCACCTTATTGTGGTCGGGAAACTACGTGGCTGGAAGATTTTTATCCAACCAAATCCCTCCACTGACGCTAAATGCAGTACGATGGGTCATTTCTTCCATCATTTTACTCGTGATGGTAAGACTATCCGGCCGCCGCGTGCCTTGGAGTCAGTGGCATCATTTGCTAATTCTTGGCTTTCTCGGCATGTTTGCGTTTTCGAGCCTGACGTACATCGGACTAAAGACAGTCTCTGCTGCGCAAGCCGGAATCATTTCCGGGACGATGCCGGTCCTCATCATGGTCAGTAGTGTAATCATCCTCCGAGACCGACCCCAGCGCCTTGCTTGGCTCGGGGTTGGATTATCTGTCATTGGCGTCTCGTTCATCGTCGGGAATCGTGGTCAGACGCACACCCCTCTATCCGGGGGTGACCTCGAACTGATTGGCGCGGCCATGGCATGGTCCCTTTACACGGTGTTAGCCAAAAAGTGGGGACAATCGATGGATGCCCTGACACTCACTGCGGGGGCAGCCCTCATCGGAGCCCTCTTCAGTGTCACCGCATCGATCTGGACGTGGCATCCACACGCGATTCATCTAACCTCTACGGGCATTCTTGCAGTCACTTACATTAGTACGGCGGCATCCGTTATTGCGTACGTGGCGTGGACCGTTGGGGTGTCCCGCGTTGGGGCCGCGTTGTCAGGACCGTTCATGAATCTCCTACCGGTATGGACACTCCTATTGGGCATGAGCCTCCTTCATGAATCCATAAGCGTTGCTGAATTGATAGGAGGTACGCTTACCGTCTCAGGAGCCATCCTTGCGGGACGTCCCACGAAAGGTCGCTAGAGCTTATATCGGCTCTCCCGGAACTAGCCCAAGAAAAACTCGGGCCGAACTGTATTACCGAGTTGCACCTAGGTCCGATCGTGGTATACGACAGCCAAGAGTCTAGCCTCTGCCTCACCACCTCCCGTCTGGGATCAGGCGCTTGAAACAAAGGACGCCAGGGTGATAGAGAGGTTGACTTCTCCACTCACGCGATATATTATTGACCAAACGGTCAGTCTAAGAAGGTGAACATTTCGATGCCACGGACACCGTCAGCGAACCAAACGATCCGTGAACAACGTCAATCGGAGATTCGGGCTAGTGCCGCACACTTGTTTGCCCATAACGGCTACGTTGGCACCCGCATTGAGGACATCGCGGACACCGTCTCTATGAGCAAAGGTCTTCTCTATCACTATTTTGGGAGTAAGGCGGAGCTCTATGCTACCCTGGTCGACCGTGCCAGTCGTGGCACAGTCCAACTCTTCGAAGAGGCCATGAATCGTCCGGGCACGGCCACCGAACGGTTGCGGTGGCTCGTGACTCAAACCTTAGAGGGGCTCACCGAGCAGCCCGACATGTTCATGGTGGTCCTGCAAGCTTTGGTGAGTGATGCCGTGCCCATCAAAGCCCGTAAACAGGCCATTGGATTTGCTCATCATACCCAGGAGTTGATGCGAGACTTTATCCGAGCGGGCCAACAGGCGGGCGAAGTGATTGTCGGCGAACCCGAGCAGTTGGCTTTGTTATTGGGTTCCTGCATCCAAGGGTTGGCCATCAGCCATGCTATGGCAGGTACCGTGCCTCCAGTCACCGAAGCGCTCATTAGCCTTTTTACAGGACGGCACAGCGCATCGGTCACGTGATCTTATTTTTTATTCTAATATTGACCGATCAGTCGGTCAAAGTACAGAAAGGAACCATTGGTGATGCACGCTCAGCAACGGTCGCTGCGGGGATGGGTTTTAGTCGGGCTCTTGGCCGGTCCTTTTTTGACCATGGTGGACAGCAGTATTGTCAATGTGGGTCTCCCCGCTATCGCCACCAGTTTACATAGTTCGCTCAGGGACGTGCAGTGGGTGGCGACCGCCTATCTTTTGTCCTTGGGACTCACCCTGGCTTTAGTGGCGGACGGGGCTAAACGCTGGGGTTCGTTGCGCTTATATACCGTGAGTTTATTCGGATTCACGCTGCTGTCTGGCCTGAGTGCCCTGGCACCTTCACTCCCCTGGCTGATTGCAGCGCGGGTTGCCCAAGGCCTTTTTGGGGGTCCATTAGTCCCTTTGGCGATGAATATGATGTTTGGCGGAGACGGCCAAACGCAAAAACAGATGCCGGCCATGGCAGGTATGGTGTTGTTTCTGGCACCCGCGATCGCACCCGCCTTGGGCGGTGTGCTGATTCACTGGGGAGGCTGGCCGCTCATTTTTCTGATCAACGTGCCGGTCGGGATTCTCGCCTTGGTCGGGGTCCGGCACATCCCGCCGGAGTTGGGAGGACTGCCCCATGCGATTGTGCCACGGTTCGATAGCGCAGGGTTCCTGGGGCTGGCCGTGGCCTTGACCGCCGTGACGTATGGCGCTGTAAAAGGTCCCCAACGTGGTTGGTGGGCGGTTTCCGTGTGGCCTATCTGGGTCGGCGGACTGTTGCTCTTCATCATATACGGCTGGTGGGCACGACATCGTCGCCATTCCATCGTGGATGTCTCCTTAATGGCAAACGGGCAAGCTGTCCTCGCCCTGATTTTATCCGCCCTGGTGTCGGTGGTCACATTTGGGGTAATCTTTCTGGTGCCGGTGTTTATGCAAGCCATTCAGGGGCGTACACCGTTGGTCGCGGGATTGACGCTATTACCGCAAGGACTTGTGACCGGGTGTCGGCGTTGTGATCGGGAATCAATTGCCCCGCCGATGGGGTACCCGCTCCACGGTTCTACTCGGCATGGCCCTCTTAACGGCGAGCACGCTTGCTCTCTATGCCGTTACCGTGACATCGCCCGCATGGGTCACGGCCCTGTTCATTATTGGGCGCGGTTTTGCCATCGGCTTGGTCATTCAGCCGCTGTTAAATGGCCTGATGGGATTTCTTCCCGAGGACCGTATTCCTGATGGGACCACCTTGTTTAACATCGTCCAACGGGTGGGAGGCACCGTGGGAATTGGTCTCTTGGTCAGTCTGTTCACAGTGCGCGAAAAGGCTCAAGTGCAAGCGGCGGCCAGTCAACACCACCTATCGTCCTCTCAAGTGCTTACCGCCGTGAACCACCCTGCGCACGCATCAGCCGTCGTTGTCCATTTAGTTCAGAATGCCGAGACGTCGGGGTTTCACGACGTAATTGGCATCATTGCGGGTATTAGCCTGGTCGGCTTCCTTCTCGCCGTGGCCATCCGAACACCTCAAACGGGCGAACCGGTGCAGAGGGTCCGGGATTGAACAAAAGTCTAAGCAAGCAACTAGCCAGGATTTACACAAAAAATTGACGTAGGAGAGTGTGCTTATCATGCCTAATCTGGTGTACGACGTCTTGGGTCTAACATTGGTCGTGTTCTTCATTATTCGTCAAGTCACGCCCCGACGACCCACGCGATTTCGATTTTATATTCTCCCCATCCTGGGTCTGTACTGGACCTATCGGACCCTGCCCCACCCGGTCCCCACCGTACAAATCTGGGTCACCCTGATGTCTGTCGGGGTGTCGATCCCTTTTGCAATCCTGCAAGGGTATTTTACGCGACTCTACGAGAAGGACGGGCAATGGGTGCTTCAGGGCGATTGGCACTATCTTGTGAGTTGGCTGGTAATTTTTGCGTTACAGGGAGTCATCGCGGTCGTGTTACATCAGACGACGATCGTCACCTGGGAGATTGCCTTGGGGATAGCGATCGTCTGGGGAGTACGTTCAGTGGTGTTACATCTCCGGTATCCGCAACTGTCGCGGATTCTAGCTCGAAAATAACCCGCGTCAAAGCCATCTAACGCTCCCTGGCAGAGGCTGTTGGGTGAACGTCTTAACCACCGGCTTGGAGTTTACAGGGGATTACCAATGAAGTCGGAGGAGAATGAAGGCACCATATTATCGGCTCCTCTGAATGGCCAAAAAAAGAGCTCTCCACTCTCGGAGAACTCTTTTTTTGAGCTTTACCTTTATAACTTGCTCACAGCCGGCGCGGTCCCCCGCGACCCACGGTTCGGCTGCCTCAGTGTCGGTACAACCGATCCCGTATCTTCGAGGGACTGACCCTGGGTTTCGACGCCGAATAGCCAGGTGATGATCAGCCCAAGAAACGAAGCTACAGCGACCATAGCCAAAGTCCACCCGATTCCAAGACTCTTTTCGATGACCGGCAGAAGGAAAATACCGATGGCCGCACCGAATTTCCCCGAGGCCGCTGCGAGCCCATGACCCGAAGCCCTTAGACTTGTTGGAAAGACTTCCGTCGGAAGAATCCATGTGGTCGCGTTGGGTCCCATGTTTACCATGAGGTTAAAGAGAGCAAACCCGATAAAGATGAGCGCGACGGTTCCTCCACTCGCTCCTTTAGGCACACCCACCAACGCCAGCAACACCATGGCCACGGTCATCCCCAAAAATCCTAGCCATTGGAGGCGAATCCGGCCCCAACGTTCAATCAAGAGAATGCTTAAGGCAAACCCAACGACCAAGAAGATGTCTAAAAATACCGCACCTTGGGTAGAGAGGACATCCTTGTGAATGAAACTCCCGTGTCCGGTAAACGCCATCACGGCCAAGATTGTGGGGGTAAATACCCCGATTCCGTAAAGCCCGATGTCCATCAGAAACCAAGGAACTGTCGCTAAAATCGTGCGGCGAAGGTATTGCCGACTAAAGAGGACCTTGTAGCGTAATGGCGATTCTGCGGCGGCGGTTACTGCGGCCACTTTCCCCGTCAATTTCTCTGCGACTGCTCCCGCTTTGTCGACTTGGCCTTGAGCTAGATACCAACGCGGACTTTCTGGTACCGAAGTCCGTAACACCATCACGATGATGGCGGGAATGACCCCAATGGCCAGCATATACCGCCAGGCATCCGGCGCCGGATGAAGCATAAGGATTCCCAATCCTACGGCCGCGCCAAACAGCGCCCCCAGGGCTTGAAAACTGAAGGCTCCCGAAAGCATGCGACCGCGAATCTTTTTTGGCATAAATTCTGAGACGTACGTAGACGATATGGGATAGTCCGCTCCGATGCCAATCCCCAAGAGGAAGCGAAACGCCAACAACGAACCGACATTCCAAGCGATTGCGGACAACCCGGCGAAAACCACAAAGAACACTAAATCAAAAAGATACATCGCTTTTCGGCCCAGCTTGTCCGTATATCGACCCAAGGTGAAAGCCCCCACCATGGCACCGAGAGGGGCGGCAGCGCCCACCAACCCGATCCACTCCTTGGTGATGCCCATGCTGTGGGAAATAAGCGGCAACGCTACTCCAATAATAAAGAGATCAAATCCATCGAGGAACACGCCCATAGCAGAAAGAAACCAGACTTTCCAGTGAGTCCGGTTTAATTGCGCATTATCTAACATTCCATGAAGGGTATCGGTGTCGGTCGGCATGAGTCTCCTCCTAGTGATGTCTGGTTGATCGCTTCTTTTCTTTAGCTGTATCATGCCCCGTTTGGATTACGATGACTTTAAGAGGTTGTTAAGATTGCATTAACAACCGGCAGACTTCTTAAGAACCCACTTGGAGGATTAAACACTTCAAATACCGAGATTCCGGCAGGGCTGGAAGCATTGGATGATCGGGCGCTTGGCCCCGTATTTCTAGGATCTTCACATGGCGTCGGGCATCTTTAGCCGCCTGGCCGACCACCCCAATGAAGTCCGCTTCAGACACGTGATAAGAGCAACTCGAGGTCACTAAGAGACCCCCCGGACGGATCAGTTTAATGCCGCGTAAATTTATTTCTTTATACCCTTTAAGAGCACCGGCCACCGCATCCCGCGATTTCGTGAAGGCGGGTGGATCCAAGATTCCTAAGTCATACTGGGGACCCAAATCGCTTTGTCGACGAAGCCAATCAAAGGCATTTTCCGTAACAAACCGCATTTTATCCTGAAGTTGGTTGAGTTCCGCATTGCGTTCAGCTTGGCTCGTGGCGCCTTGGTCAATATCAATGGCCGTCACTTCTTCTGCCCCATGCCGAGCCAAAACCAATCCGAATCCCGCGGTATGGGAAAAAGCATCAAAGGCTTTGACTCCACCTGCAAAGCTTGCCACGCGTCCTCGGTTTTCATATTGGTCCAAGAAGTGTCCGGTCTTTTGTCCACCCGCGATGTCGATACTCATCGTGACACCATGCTCGTGAATCTCTACGGGAGATTCCAGACGACCGAAGACTAACTGGTCCACTCGCGGTAAGCCTTCCCGATCCCGCACCGCCACATCCCCACGCTCGTAGATGCCTGTGGGCTGATAGTGCTGGACGAGAGTCTCCAGAATAGGGGACATAAATGCTCCAAGACCCATGCTTAACACTTGAACTACGAGCATGGGACCATATTTGTCCACGATAAGCCCCGGTAAACCATCCGCTTCCGAATTAACCACACGATAGGCATCCCGTGCGCCCACCCATAGAGTGCGGCTCGCAATGGCCTCGGCGACCTTCCTGGAAAACCATCCCTCGTCGATAACCTCATCTTTACGCCGACTTAGGAGACGCACTTGAATAACCGAGTGAGGATTATAAAATCCCCGACCCACAAAGTGTCCGGTACGGTCCGTCACCGTCACGACACGACCGGGAGTCACATCCCCATGCGGCGCATCAAATTGCCCCCGGTAAATCCAAGGGGATCCTTCTAAGACTCGACCTTCCTTAATCTTTAAACGCACTACCGTTTCATTTCCCGCCATGGACCTGAACCTCCCTCATAATGAGGTAGTATAACCGAATAGCAGAGGGTTCCGATCGTCAACAGAATAAGGTGGGTACAAAAAGCCGTGCGCTCGCCCCTTTAATAGCCGTATTGTTGAAGCACCGTCCAGAGATGCGGATCCTCGTCCCCGAGACGCCAAATGGCGACCCCGCCTAAATGATCGGCCTTAGTCAAAGCAATTTTGGCCGCATTGCTATACCCGTTTTCAAACCACACCGTGTGACTCACGCCACCCTTGGTATACTGAAATGTTGCTTCCCCGTAGGTACTATTCCACTGGATGGGTGTGCCCTCTTGATGCGCCAAATTCACCGCCTGAAGATCATGCACTTCTACTGTTGTCCCGTTGGATCCCCAGTTATATCCATAGGCGGCAAGACCCAACACAATCTTTTTGGCGGGCATTCGGGTCAAGGCATATTGGACGGCCCCGGTCACCCAACCCATTGGGGCCACCGGTCCTGGCGGCGATCCAATATCGTGATGGTCGTAGGTCATAAGGACTACCTTCGCAGCATATTGACCGAGAACGCGAAAATTATAGGCCCGTCCGTACGGATCGGTAACGGTCTTGGGAATGACGGCTACGGTCACTACTTTACCCAAGGGCTTAAGACGTTGGGCCAGCGCGATCACGAAGGCAGACATTCCTTGGCGATCCCAATAATTAAGGCCCTCGAAGTCTATGTTAAAACCGGGATAGTGGTCTCGAACGGCTAACTGCGTAAGACTAGTCACGACGTGGTTCCGAATAGCGAGGTTAGTCAAGATGGTGGCATTGGCGCCTGCATTGGTGACTAAGGGATAAACCCCAATCCCGTGGGACGTCGCGTATTGACGTATTGCGGCCCGGTTGTATCCCATGGTATGGAGGCTTCCATTGGCCCGAAGGGTATACCACAGGGGCGCAATATCGGTAATGGTGCTCAGATTAGCGGATAGACTGGCTTGGGATGTGACTGAATTTGGACTGTACTGCGTATAGTATCCTAAGACCCATGGTCTTGCGGAATTTTGAGAGGGTGGAGGGACCGGTGTCCTCGTACTGGACGACCCAGGCGTTGCTGGGCGCGACGTCGGCGTAGCGCCGACCGCTTGTGACACACGCGGGGTGGCCGCGTGCGACGGCTTGGCGACCACACCAGGCACCAAAGTCTTCGAATCGGGTAACTTTCTTGCCGCGGGCTTCGTTAAGAGACGTGATGGGGTGCGATCGGCTGTCAGACGCATCTTTACGATCTGAGGCTTGGTTGCAGCTTGGATAATTGGCCGCCGATACGGGATCGCACCTCCATTCAAACCTGTCAGTATGGCAACCGTGCCCAAAACCCCAAGTGACCCCCACCAAGACTTCATGCCCCGCCTATGCATCCTTTCGATAGGTCATTGTCCCCTATGCTATTAAGGTATATAACCAGAGCAAGATTGTCAGGGCCGGAATCCGTCCGTGTCGGCGCTTTTATCTCAACTAGTTGCCCTGGCTACCACCTCTTGGACAAAATGGATAGGATTGAGGATAGGTGGAATAACGTGGAATCGGAGAGAAATCACATGGCAAAACGTCTTACCGAAATGACCCAAAAATCCGGCTGAGGGTGCAAATTAGGTCCGGAGGACCTATCCGCCGCACTCAAATTTTTAATGCCCCAAACCGAATCGGATTCTCGGATCTTAGTCGGCACCGAAACGCTCGATGATGCTGGGGTGTTTCGCTTGAATTCTAACGAGGCTCTGGTTCAGACGGTCGACTTCATGACTCCTGTCGTAGACGATCCTTATATTTTTGGCCAAATTGTCGCGACGAATTCGCTGTCCGACATCTACGCCATGGGGGCAACCCCATTGACCGCATTGAACCTATTAGCCATCCCCGATGGGATATTAAGTCCCGATGTCATTGGGCACATGCTAAAGGGTGGGGAATCGGTTTTGCGGCAGGCTGGAACGGCGCTCTTAGGAGGTCATTCCATCGACGACCCGGAGCCCAAAATGGGCTATGCTGTGACGGGAACCGTCCATCCCGATAAGATTTGGCGCAATAGCACCGCCAAGCCTGGGGACATCCTGTTCTTAACCAAAGCGATCGGTACTGGCGTGATTATTAAAGCCATCAAAGATGGCGTTCAGGACTCCCACGTCATCGACCCGGCCATCGAGATGATGATAACCTCCAATCGCCAAGCCAAAGAAGCCATCGAGGTCGCCTGTCAACCGACTGCAGCTACGGATGTTACGGGATTTGGCCTCTTAGGACACGCGTGGGAAATGGCGTCTGGGTCCAGAACGAGTTTTCACATCAGAACCGCACGGGTCCCCTTGCTACCCGGATCCCTTAACCTGGCCCAAGCCGATAAGTTCCCTGCTGGCAGTCGCCGCAATCTGGATTATGTGCGACCGCATCTTAAGACCGTCAATGTCGACAGCGCACAGGTGAAGCTTTGTGCCGATGCCGTAACGTCGGGCGGCCTTCTGTTCACCGTGGCTGCGAAAGACGTACAACGAGTCGAAAGGAGTTTTTCCGAGCGGGGCCTTTCTCTGTATGCGATTGGTGAGGTCGTCTCGTCCTCGTCCCCCAACCTGATTGTGACCAATTAGACGGTAAATCGGCCCGGGCTACACGTACACTGGGGAGCTGTCTCTTTTGGGACAGCTCCGACGACTCATGGCTGGATAACCTTTAAGGATTCCTGTTGGAGATCTGTGGCAACCTGCCGTAAGCGCGCCACCGTTTCCTGTTGTCCTAAAACTTGGACCAATTCGAAGAGTCCCGGGCCTACCGTGGTACCGGTTAAGGCCAGACGACAAGGATGGATCAATGCAGCTCGTTTTATCTCGAGTGTCTCCGCCACGCGATCAAAGGTCTCCGCGATCTCATCATGCGTCCATGTCGATTCGGCTTGCTTCAATGCGTCGGCCAAAGCTTGGAGACGGCTCGATACTTCGGGTGCACCAAAGTGCTTTTGAACACCCTTGGGATCAAAAGCGTCCGGTTTTTGCCATAAAAATCTCATGGCGTGGGCTAGGTCCACCAAAGTATGGGACCGCTCTCGAGCAAGCGCTACCCCTTCTTCTAAAGTCGAGCCTTGTCCCCAATTTATCCCCAACTTCTCCACAAATGGGCGAACCGCGGTGGCTACGTGTTCGACCGGCAAGTCTTTCAGATACTGTGCATTCATCCACTCGAGCTTTTTTTGGTCGTAGACGGCCGCCGTGTGCTGTACCCGATCCAAGGTGAACAATGGAATGGCCTCCAACACGGTCATGAATTCTCGACCATCGGGGGCTGACCATCCCAGCAACAATAAATAATTCACCAGGGCTTCGGGGAGAATGCCTTGCTCTAGATATTCCTCGACCGCCGTGGCCCCATGGCGCTTCGATAATTTGGACCGGTCAGGTGCCAAAACCATCGGGATGTGGGCAAATTGTGGCAGTTCCAGGCCTAATGCTTGATAGACTAATATTTGCTTAGGGGTATTGGAAAGGTGCTCCTCGGCCCGTGTCACATGCGTAATCTGCATTCCCCAATCGTCTATCACCACAGCAAAATTGTAGGTCGGCGTGTGATCCGCTTTCATGATCACGAAGTCGTCTAAGAGCCCATTTTCAAACGTGACCGGCCCGCGGATCAAGTCGTCAACAACCGTCACCCCATCAAGGGGCACTTTAAGGCGAACCACGTAAGGTTGCCGACTGGTGTGAATAGGGTCATCCGCGGAGCGCTGACGACAGGTTCCCATGTAACGCGGGGGTAATTTTTGAGCCATCCGTGCTTCACGTAACGCTTTGAGCTCGTCGGGCGTGCAATAGCAGCGGTAGGCCAGACCCTTCTCTAGTAATTGTGCCGCATAGTGTTGATGTAATGCTAGACGTTCCGATTGACGGTAAGGGCCCAATGACCCCTCCCGATCCGGACCTTCGTCCCATTGAATACCCAACAACTGCAAAGACCGCATTAACGCAGATTCGGACCCTTCAACCAACCGGGCCCGATCTGTGTCTTCAACCCGGAGCACGAATTTTCCTCCGTGATGCTTGGCAAACAAATAGCTAAATAATGCCGTCCTGGCACCCCCAATGTGTAAGGTTCCGCTTGGGCTCGGTGCATAACGTGTTCTCACCAAAAAGAGTCGCTCCTAAACCAAAATTTTGTCATGCCTGTGAGAATTGCCTGATCCAAACACCGTTTGGGGGTCCCCATATCGATTAAACGGTGTATCTTTTCGGTCCATGGCCTACTCACAGTGTAGCCAAGGCCCAATGCCCGGTCAAGAAATCCTCCTGGAGGTATCTCCCTCACCGCGAAGGCACGCCCTAACGATGAACACGACGACACGCGTCACCACCCGATGATGAGGGCACGCGCGGCCAACACCAAGAGAAAGCCTGGCACCCCAAGGACACCAACCACACCTGCGGTTACGGGATTGAGACCAATAAGAAATCCCGTCGACCCCATTACCCGATCCCAACTCCAAATTACGACGACCGCGATCGCCACGTTCACCAAGGTCTTCATGATCCATTTGGTAGGCGTCACGAACATCCGCGCCACGAGATAGGCAAGGACGAGGCCAAACCCGCCCGCCAAAATGATCCTCGCCGAAAGCATGGTCATCCCCCCACCACCACGCTATGCGGGAAGGACAACCTCTAGAATCCCCTGTGGGCCCGAATCCGCTTAAGACATTGGCGGTAGCGTATTTCTGCCTCTTGGCATCCTCGGATCGCCTTGTCTACCGATTCCTGTTCGGTAGCTTCTTGAAAAAACTCCTGTTGCTGCACCCAATTCCGATAAGCCGCCCGAAGCTCTTGGTCTCCCCACCCTGGGGGATCAATCGGTTCCTGGTTTTGGATTCGCCGGGTTTTTCTGCCTGGTTCTCGCATCTTCCCCCACTCCCCATTGTGACTTACAATCCATAGTATGCCACATCTTGCCACTTTGGTAATTTACGGCAAATTCCAGTTCGGCTTGATTGAGAGGATGCCCCATTTGACGTAGCATGCGCGACAATTCTTCCACGGCGGCGCTTCCCCCTGTATGGGCTGGCAGGGCATCTAAGTAGATTTTGAGCCAACGAAGTCGATTTTGAGATCCCCACCACCATAGCGATTCTCGAATCAAATAACGGCGGCGATAAATAAAGAGGCCCCCAGCAATACCGAGCCCGCCCAGGCCTAAGTCGATCCACTCGGCGAGGACGACAAAAACATCCATGGTTTCACACCCTTTCCTTAATTGGCATGATATTCCTGCCTGGGCGTTTGGACACTTTGGATGTTTTTGGTGGCTATATTTCTTGGCGGCCTTCCAGTGCTTTAGTAAGGGTAACCTCATCGGTGTAATCGAGGTCTCCACCCATAGGCAGACCTCGAGCAATTCGGGTAACTCGAAGTCCCATCGGTTTCAAAAGGCGGCCTAAATACAGTGCTGTGGCCTCGCCTTCTAGATTCGAGCTCGTGGCGATCACGAGCTCTGCTGGGGTTTCTTGGCTAATTCGTCGCAAAAGTTCTTTGACTCTCAAGTCATCGGGGCCAATGCCCTCCATCGGAGAGATTGCACCGTGTAGCACATGATAACGCCCCCGGAACTCTCGGGTCTTTTCCATCGCGATTACATCTTTAGGTTGTTCTACCACCATAATAATCTTTCCATCACGGCCGGTATGACGACATATGGTGCAGGGGTCTTGATCTGTAAAATTAAAACATACAGAGCAATAACGAATGCGGGATCGCGCGGAGACGATGGCATTAGCCAATAGTTCTGCCTCACCTTGGGGCATGTTCAATAAAAAGAAGGCCAAGCGTTGCGCCGTCTTCGGACCCACACCCGGTAACTTCCCTAGTTCGTTCACTAAGTCCTGAATAGGTGTTGGATACAACACTTAGAAAAGTCCTGGCATCCCGGGAATGTTCATGTTACCGGTCACGGCTGCGATTCGTGACGATGCCAACTCTTGAGCCTTTTTTTGACCTTCGCGTACCGCCGTTAAGATGAGATCTTGCAACATCTCCACATCCGATGGGTCAACCGCCTGCGGGTCAATCGTAATCGAGGCAATGTCCCCATGGCCGTTAAATACCGCCTTGACCACACCCCCCGACTCAACTTCCACCGTTTCGAACTGTAATTCTTCTTGTACCCGGGCCACGTCCGCTTGCATTTTCTGGACTTGTTTCATCATTTTCTGCATGTTATTGGGGTTGAATCCCATAGTGATCGTCTCCTTTTATCCCTCATGATCCCGTTTCCGCACTCTCAATCATCGTCGACTCAACCTTATTCAAAACCTACCAGTCGGACATCTGGTCCAAACCACTCGCGCACCTCGGCTTTTAAATCCCGGGGATTTTCGGGCAAAGGCTCGGATTCCGACTCCGCTACGTCCGGCACTCTCGGTTTCGAGGAACCTGGCGGTGGACAGTCTGCCATCAAAGTATATTGGACCTCTGGTCCAAAAATCGATCGCAACGATTTTTCCAATAAATCGTGATGTGGTCCCGTCTTGATGATATCCACATGCGCGGGGAATGCGAAGCAAATCGTAATTCCGGCGTCAGTCAGGTGACATCGTGCCTCTTTAATCAGCGCATGTGTTGAGGGCCGTTCACGGCGCACCAATTCCAACACCTGACGAAAACGATCGTCCCCTGTCGTATCGTCCTCATCTAATGGTAGCACCTTCTGCTTCTCAGGTTCCACCCTTATCGGTGCTTCCGACACCGGTCGTAACGGTACACTCGGGGTCGGTTCCGAAGGGGGAGCCGCCTTGGCTTCTGCCATCCCCAAGAGTTGTTGGCGGGCTTGAAATAAGGCAAGTTCTAACACGAGTTGCGGGGCAAACCCGCTCTTTAGGCGGGCCTCCCCCTCCGCGACCGTTTCCAACGCCCGAAACCAAGCCTCTATGTCCACGGAACTAGGCACCATGTCATCCAATTTTTCGAGCCAGGCGCGACGATAGCGAGGAAAGCGTTTCGCACCGGCCTGCCGCCACACGATTAAGTTTCTGATTTCGCGCGCCACATCCCGTAGCATCTGCCGCGGGTCGCGCCCTTCGGTGAGAGCCTCGTCGACCACTCCGATAAGATCTTGGAGGGTTCTTCGTTCCGTTAAACTCATCACAATCTGCTCTAACAGTTGAGGACTGAGCGACCCCACCATATCTTCGATGCCTTGACGCGTCACCGTACCGCCAAACGACACGGCTTGATCTAAAAGGCTCAAGGCATCACGCATCGCGCCATCCCCAAATTCCGCTAGCAGCTCAAGGGCTTCTGGCTCCGCCTCTATACCCTCAGATTTGGCAACTCGGGCCAGTTGATCTTGAATCTGGGGCACCCGAAACCGTTGAAATTCATAGCGCTGGCACCGCGATAATACCGTAATGGGCAACTTGTGAGCTTCCGTCGTGGCCAAAATGAATAAGACATGCGTCGGAGGTTCTTCCAAAGTTTTCAAAAGCGCATTAAAGGCAGGTTCGGTCAACATGTGAACCTCATCAATGATGTAAATGCGCTGCCTTCCCATCACTGGCGCTTGCCCAATATGTTCACGCAAATCACGAATTTCGTCGATCCCACGATTGGACGCCGCATCGATCTCAATCACATCCAAATGAGCGCCACGCTCTAGTGCTACACAAGAATCGCATTGAAGGCACGGATCCCCGCTATCGGTCAAGTCTCTGCAATTGACCGCCCTGGCGAGAATGCGAGCCACGCTGGTCTTGCCGGTACCGCGCGGTCCGGAAAACAAATAGGCATGCGTTACACGCCCCTGACGCACAGCTTCTTTAAGCGTCGAGACTATCCGCGACTGCCCGACGACGTCTGCAAACGTTCGGGGTCGATATTGGCGATAAAGGGCTTGCCGAGACATAACAGGATTCCCTTCCTCCGGAAACACATCCTCTTCCCTATTGTACCATTCAGTAAACAAAGGCCATAGGGCGGCACCGATTAGGCTATCCGCGGCACCACAACGTGCCCGCTTACCGCTGCTCCCTTCCGGGCCTGACGGGGTTC
>JAJYPK010000103.1 GCA_021795465.1 Bacillota bacterium | reverse complement strand
TTTAAAATTCTTTATGACCGGACATATAGTTGGTTGCGCACTTCTTGCCATCGTCGGGTCTTCACGACAATCTGATCGCGCTCTGCTCCGTAGAGATACAAGTGGAGATCGTCAACCAGAGACTCGGTCAAGTAATTCCGAATAAAACTCACATCATCGTTCATGCTGCGGACCAAAAAGATGGCGTCGTCACCTTCACGCTCCGCCAAATCACGAAAAATCGCATAACCTATGGCATAAGGATTGATCTGGAACGAGATCGGAGCGGTGACCGAGGCATGCAGTCGGGAATAATTAATGACGTCGGCATCATCCAAATCGAGACATCGCATCAGTCTCAAGTGCCAATAACTGGCCCAGCCTTCGTTCATGATTTTGGTACGCATTTGCGGCCAAAAGTAAAGCATTTCATCGCGAACCATACCGACGATATCACGCTGCCAGTCCTCCAGTTGATCACTATGGGTGATGATATAGCGGAGGACGTCTCGATCCCCGCTGTCATGAGGCCGTACCTCATACGAACGGGCAGCGGTTTCGGATTGCCAAAGTCGGTTCCATTCGGGGTCGTTCCGCGGGGTCAACCGGGCTGTCTCCCGCGGTTTCAAAGTCGGCGTGGGAGGAACCACATGCTCTTGGATCGCTAAGGTTGCGTCTAGGAGCGCCTCGACTTCGGGCTTGCCGTAGTCAAATTCGTATTGTCTAGCACGTTCCGCGTGCCGCGAGACTACTTCGAGCATGTCTCGCTGGGTTGGACTAAAGTGGACGTTGTTGCGGAAGAAGTCGACATGACCCATCACATGAGCCCGAACAAACGTGTTCTCGAGATTCGAGTTACTATCCAAGAGAAATGCGTACGCGGGGTCGGCATTTATCACCATCTCGTAGAGTTTATTCAGGCCATAATCATAGCGTGTCTTCATGGCGTGATAAGCCTTGCCATACGACCAGTGCGACATCCGCCCGGGAATCAGGTACGCGGCGAACTCATACAGCACGTTTGCTGGGACTGCCTCACAATGGACCGGAAAAGGATCAAGCCCTTGACTTTTGGCAAGTTCCCAGATTTGTTGGTCACTAGGATACGAGCGTGAAGTCATTCTCTTATCCCTCCTCGGTGCGGGGAAAGAATTGTTTGAGAGCCGCATAGATATCATGTTTCGCCCCGATTGTCACCGTCTGAAACCGCGCAGACCGCAATTTGGAAAAGGCCGACATCAGGGTGCTGGTATATCCTCCCTCGCGAATTTCCGCATAACCAAATACGTTCACGACAGGTAGCATGGCTTCGAGATATTCGACGGTACGCCGATTATCGGCATCCGACCAGTTGTCTCCATCGGAAAAGTGCATGGGATAGATGTTCCACTGCTGAGGTGGATAGCGGTGTTGAATAACATCCCAACATAACTCATAGGCCGAGGAAACTTTGGTGCCTCCACTTTCCCCCAATTGGAAAAACTCATCCTGCGTCACTTGACGCGCCTGGGTGTGATGCACGATAAACACCACTTCTACCGATCGATACTTGCTTCGTAAGAAACGTAACATCCAAAACGCAAACGTACGCGCGGTTTGCTTTTTAAAATCCCCCATCGAACCCGAGATGTCGCGCATGGCGATGACGACGGCATTGTTATCTTCCACTTTAGTCTCAACCCACGTTTTGAACCGCAAGTCATCCGGAGTCCACTGCCCGAGACCGGGCTGTCCTTGTCGTGCATGACGCAGGATGTTTTCTTTGAGGCTTCGGCGTTTATCAAGATTACCCATCAGACCGCGTTTGCTGATGTCCCGGAATTGGAACGCCGGACGGGGCATCACCGACTGCACCTTAGGTTTAAGATATGGGAGTCCTAGTTCTTCAAAGAGGAGGTCAGAGATGTCTTCGAGAGACACATCGGCTTCCAGGTAATCGATTCCAGGCACCTCCCCTGGCATACCCTGTCCTGGCCCACGGGGAGTCGCGCCGGGGATCTGACCTAGGACGTCACCGGGTTTCAATTGTCCCTGATCTTGTGCTGTGCGATCCGCCTGCCACGGATTAAATCGAAATCGGTATTCCTCAAGGTTGCGGATGGGGACGCGAATGATACGGTCTCCCTCGGCCGTCACAATGCTATCTTCCGTAATCAGGTCTGGTAGTTGTTGCTTGAGCGCGTCTTTGATCTTCCGCTGATGCCGTGCCTGATCCGCCAATCCTTTACGTTGCAAGGTCCAATCGGGAACGTAACCCGCCATGTTATTACCCCCCTTTCCGCGAGAGCAGGTAATAACATCCTATGCACGCGACGCGAGATTTTGCATAGTTCTTCTGGATTCGTGCTCGTCCGACTATGTTGGGCGAGGCTATTCGGGGCCCGGATCGTCAAAGAGTCGATGAAACTGTTCGACGGTGAGACGCACCTCGCGGGATTTGGACCCTTCTTGGGGGCCAATAAAGCCGCGTTCCTCCATCGAATCGATGAGGCGAGCGGCACGCGTATAGCCCACACGCATGCGACGCTGCAACATCGAGGTGGAGGCTTGACGGCTTTCTACAACGATCTGCACCGCGTCATGAAACAGGCTGTCGGTTTCTTCAATGGGAGATTCACGGCCAGCTCCCGTTGGAGCGAACTCCAGGGGCTCTGGAGTCGTATCTTCCCGATATTGGTCCGCGAGGTAGGACACAATGGACTCGATTTCCTTCTCATGAATGAATGCCCCTTGAACCCGTAGGGGTTTACTGGATCCTAACGGATGAAAGAGCATATCTCCCTTGCCTAAAAGCTTCTCCGCTCCGGCGGCGTCGAGAATGGTCCGGGAATCCACCTGGCTGGAAACGGCAAAGGCAATGCGACTAGCGATGTTGGCCTTGATGGTACCGGTGATGACATCGACGGAGGGCCTTTGGGTGGCGACCACCAGGTGCAATCCGGCAGCTCGAGCCATTTGGGCTAAGCGTGCGATAGACTCTTCGACTTCGCTCGGCGCGACCATCATCAGGTCGGCTAACTCATCGATCACAATGACAATCAGCGGCAATCGTTCCTCGGCTCCCTGGTTGTAGCGCGCAATGTCTCGGACTCCGGCGTCGGCGAAAAGTCGGTAACGTCGTTCCATTTCCGCTACCGCCCAGCGGAGCGCCCCCGCGGCTTTTTTGGGATCGGTGACGACGGGGCTCAATAAGTGCGGAATGCCATTGTATACCGATAGTTCCACGACTTTCGGGTCAATTAACAGGAGTCGGGCCACTTCTGGGCTTGTCCTAAAGAGCAAGCTAGTAATTAATACATTGATGAGGACGCTTTTGCCGGATCCCGTAGACCCGGCCACTAGTAGATGGGGCATCTGGTCGAGCCCCGCAATTACGGGAGTTCCCGCGACGTCACGTCCCAGGGCGACGGTTAACGGTGATTGGGCGGTGCGATAAGCCACGCTTTCTATGACTTCGCGAAGCAGAACCGGCGTAATCTCTTGATTCGGCACTTCAATTCCGACGGCCGATTTTCCTGGGATTGGGGCCTCAATACGGACCCCTGTGGCAGCGAGTGATAGGGCAATATCATCAGCCAGATTTACGATACGCGACACTTTAACTCCGGGTGGCGGGATGATTTCAAATCGAGTAATAGTAGGCCCTTGATTCACCTCGCCAAGCGTGACATCAATACCGAATTGTCGTAGTGCCGTAGCCAAGGTCTCTGCTCGTTGCATGGGTGAAGGTCCAAAGGATGAACCGTTCGACAACTTGGGTTCAGCGAGAAGTTTTAAAGGAGGTGGCGCATAATTGAGGCCGTGCGTGGTCAAGGGCACGGGTGGCTGTGGTACCGGAGGGGTCGGGGAAGGACTACTCACGATACGCGGCGGAGTGGGGCTCGATGGTTTGACAGGCTCGGGTTCCTGGGGTTTGGTTCGAGTGTTGGGGGAGTTTGACCGCTTCGGAGTCGATGAAGTCTCCTCTGCTGGATAAATCCAATCCGCGAGCGATGACCAAACACTCCGATAGGACCGTTGAATCCGGGTCGCGATTCGTCCCGATCCTTGGCCTAGGGTCTTTGAGTTTGCTACGAGACTTTGCCCGCTCCAGAGTAAGCCGACCAAGATCCAAAGCACGAGGCTCAGTAAGATCCCGCCCGGTGTGGCAACCAGGGTGCGTACACCGACCACCATCCACTGACCGAGTTGTCCCGCCCCGTAGGGATGTGCCATGCCAAGATCCAGGGATATGGCGATATAGCCGATAAAAATAGCCCATCCGCGCCGATGCTTGGTGAGCGGAGGTCGGTTTAATAGGCGTAAACTGCCCATGACGATCACGACGGCCGGAACCGCCCAAGCAACCCAACCAAAGGACTGTTGAAGCCCCGCCCCGAGATCTTTCCCAATGATTCCGCTATGGGTAAAGATAAGGGCGATGTAGCCCAGAATGCCCAGCGCAATGAGCGTCACCCCCCCCATTTCGCGTCGCATGTCTTGGGTAATTTGTTTAAGTACAGCGTGCATCCATTAGCCTCCGAGCCACCAGGTCAATAAAGCCATGCCAAAGGTGTATAGTCCGAAACGGCGCCAAACGCGAGGGCGTTTTAAGGCACTCTGTACCCATTTTATCGCAAATAGGCCCGCGATGGCAGAGAGGATGGTGCCGGATACGGCGAAAGGAGTACTGAATGGATGTTGCAGCGGATGGCGCCACCAAGTCAGGACAAATGCTCCACACATGACTGGAATCGCGAGGTAGAAAGAGAATTGGGCAGAGGCCTCAGGGCTGAGTCGAAAAATCCGTCCCATAAAGATGGTGGACCCGGACCGAGAGAGGCCGGGCCAAAGGGCTAATGACTGCATGATGCCGATTGCTAACGCTTCCCAAAAAGACAAGGATTCCAAAGCGCGATGAGGAGTCGATGTGGGTGTGGGGGTGAGCCACAAAAGAAGACTCGTCACCAGCCACCCTCCGATAACCGCGGTTGGAATGAAATAAGAGACCACCCTAGCTTCGAAAAAATACCCCAGGGCCGCCGCTGGCACCGTGCCGAACAGCACCTGGTAGACGAGACGCCGGGCAGCAACCTGTCCTTGCAAGCAGTGATGGATCCACAATGCAAGCTCTTGGCGATAGCCGATGATTATGGCCATCAACGTGCCTAAGTGTAGCGCCACTTCTAAACTGGCGCCAGGAGCCAAGAGCGAGAACCAATTTTTCAACACAATGAGATGTCCCGAGGAACTGATGGGTAAAAACTCTGTAAGTCCTTGAATCAGACCTAAAACCCAAACACGCCACATGAACCCGTCCCCCTCTTCTAAAGAGGTATGGTTCAAGCGGCGAAGTATGTTAGGTCGACCATGCGGATGCGTAGAATCAAAATTGGTCTACCGTTCAAGAGTTTCCAGAGAACCCGCACCGGACCGTGCTATGATGGTATTATCGTATCTAAGTCCGGTACGGGCTCGCATTATGTTGTCTCCCTCCCACCCATTACATCCCGAGCACCGTGTGGGGTGTAAACCTTGGGTCTAAATAGTCAACGGGATCGGTTGAGATTAGACGCTCTAGGCGCGTAATGCCGTCAGGTCCCCGCCGTCCTAAGCAGAGGCGGCCATGTACCTGCATCTCAATAAACGGGTGTTCATCGAACTCTTGCGGGAACACCGATTCGAATGGGTAGATAGTGTAGAGCATCCTCGCCCTCCTTTCTGGTGGAATATCAATCAATTCACGGTTTTTTTGGATCGATGAGCTCGACGGGCGTTTCGTTTTTCGTGTAAAAGTTCTTGCATCTTGGCCAGGGCATCTTCAATTCCCCCCACCGCATGGATAAGGCCCACATCAACCGCATCATGCCCGACCAGGACCGTACCGATGTCTCGCGCTAACTCTCCCGTGCGAAACATGAGTTCTCGATATTTTTCCGTCGTAATGCGGGAGTGCCCCGTAACAAAATTAACCACCCGGTCTTGCATTTTGTCCAGGTACTCATAGGTTTGGGGGACACCAATGACAAGACCATTCATCCGGATCGGATGCACGGTCATTGTGGCGGTCGGTGCGATAAAGCTATAGTCTGCTGCGACGGCCACCGGTCCCCCAATTGAGTGGCCCCCACCGAGCACCAGTGACACGGTAGGCTTGGACAGACTCGCAATCATTTCCGCCAGAGCTAGCCCCGCTTCGACATCCCCGCCGACGGTGTTTAAGACCAACAAGAGCCCTTTGATGTCGCGATTTTCTTCAATCGCGACCAACTGTGGAATGACATGCTCATACTTGGTGGTTTTGTTCTGAGCGGGGAGCACCATATGTCCCTCAATTTGCCCAATAATGACCAGGGTATGAATGGCCGATTTGGTAGGCAACACTTTTTCCGACTCATTGGGGCTTGGTGCTGGCGATGACTCTTCGTGGTTGGATCGCTTTTTCTTGGTGGGTTCGACGCTCGGTGTTTCCTCGGCCCGCAAGCCTTGATGTGCACGGCGCATACGCTGCCTGCCTCCCTTGTGGATGTTGCTGTCCCTAGTGTGAGGGTTTAGCAAGGTTTTAATACGCGGGACGGTGCATACATCTGTAAGGAGGAGGGAATGGACATGGTTCGCCTGTCGTGGGACCTCATCGAGCGTCTCTGGCGCATTGCTATACCCCCCTTGTTTTTGGCGGCGGGGGTGACCCTGGGGGGCGGATTAATTGGGTCCTTGGGGGCGTGGATAGCAGGACGTGGTCCGGGAGATCCGGTGACGACCTCCTATCGGATTCGCATTTGGGCTGTAGCCATTGCGATTGGGGGAACCCTTACCGCATTTGAAAATTTGGAACGTGGGCTTTCGGCTCGGGCAGTCCCCGCTGTGGTGCGCGACGGTGTCGGGATTGTCGCGGCGTATTGTGGTGCCCAGTGGGGCTATTGGATTTTGCGTTGGATGGTAGGCTTATGACGCGCTACCGACGAGCGATCGGGGCGGCGATGCTCCTGGGAGCCTTAGTGGGGGCGTCGGGGGCCCAGGCTGTGACCAGCCGTTCTCGCCTCGATGCCATGGATCAGAGTCGCAAGTGGGAAACCGAGGCCGCCCGATGGCATCAGGAAACGGATCGCTTAAAACAACAACTTGGTACCATAAATCAACAATCGATGCGAAGCACCTATATCCAGTCTGTCAGTCTGGAACTCCTCAATACTGCCGTGAGTAGAGTGGATGTCCAGGCTGCATTGGAACCATTTACTGAAACGTTACTGGGGACTGCCCTGCCGAATATTCATTTAGAAATGGTTTACCGAATGCTCAATGGTCGCCGCATCATTGTGGGAGGAGCGCTATACCGTGTCGAGGTTATAGCGCTCCTGGTAAGTCCCAATAGTCGCATTTTATTGCGGGTGATCCCAGAGACCATTCCGCGTCCGTTTTAGACTTCCATGATAATCGGAAGAATCATCGGGCGGCGTTTGGTTTTTTCCCACAGAAAGCGGCCGAGAGTATCGCGTACCGCCGACTTAATAGCCGACCACTCGCTCAACCCTTGACCTTCTAAATTCGCCAGGGCGATTTTGACCCGGTGTCGTGCTTCATCAAGCAAAGCTTCCGATTCTCTGACATAAACGAATCCGCGAGATACCAAGTCTGGACCCGATACCATTAATCCAGACTGTGAATCCATCCCCACCACGACGATCAAGATGCCATCATTGGATAGTTGTTTGCGGTCTCGCAAGACAATATTACCGACATCCCCAATACCCATGCCATCTACCAAGACTTTTCCAGACGGCACTTGGCCCACAATGCTCGCGGCTTCCTTCGTGAATTCAAGCACGTTACCATTATCGCCAATTAAGACGTGGCTGGGCTCGATTCCTACGTCGCGTGCCAGTTGCGCATGATGAATCAAATGTCGATATTCACCATGAACCGGGGCAAAAAACTTCGGTCTGACCAGATTCAGCATGAGCTTCAATTCTTCCTGACAGGCATGTCCCGAGACGTGAATTCCGGTACCCGCACCATAAAAGACGCGTGCTCCGCGTCGATACAGATTGTCGACCGTGCGGGCCACAAGCTTTTCATTGCCGGGGATTGGGGTGGCAGAAATGACCACGGTATCGCCCGGGAGAATTTCGACCTTACGATGGTCTGATGTCGACATTCGGGTCAGAGCCGACATGGGCTCGCCTTGGGATCCAGTTGTAAGAATCAGTATCTTTTCAGAAGGTTCCTTCAAGATCGCATCGATGTCCATCCAAGTTCCAGGAGGAAAGTCCAAATAACCTAATTCAATCGCCTTATGGGTGACGTTTTCCATGCTACGACCCACAATGGCGACGTGTCGTCCATTACGGACCGCGGATTCAACGACTTGCCGGACGCGATGCACCTGTGAGGCGAAGGAAGCCACAAAGACGCGACCCGAGGCCTGACTAATAATCGCGTCTAAGGCTTTGCCTACCGTTTTCTCGGATGGCGTATATCCCGGGCGTTCGGCATTGGTGCTATCTGCCAAGAGCAGGAGAACCCCTTCTTGACCTAGTTGTGCGAGCTTGTGAAAGTCCGCAACATGGCCATCGACTGGCGTGTGATCGAATTTGAAGTCCCCGGTGTGGACCACGGTGCCTACCGGGTTCCGGATAATAAGGCCGGTGGCATCCGGGATCGAGTGGTTAACCCGGAAAAATTCCACAGAAAAATTCCCGGCTTTAACAACTTCGCCAGGTTCTACTGGATGCGATTTAGGGTGCAGGGTGATTTGATGTTCTTGAAGTTTCAACTCGACAATCCCTAACGTCAGCCGTAATCCATACACCGGGACGTTTACTTGCTTCAAAAAGTAAGGTAAGCCACCGATGTGATCCTCATGTCCGTGGGTTAGAAACACGCCACGGATCCGATCTTTGTTCTCATAGAGATACGTGAGATCGGGCAATACCAGGTCGATTCCGGGCATGTCGGGTTCCGGAAACGCCAATCCACAGTCAATTAAAATGATATCGTTGCCATAGACTAGTGCCGCAATGTTTTTACCAATTTCTCCAAGTCCCCCCAAGGGGATAAATTGCAATTTGCCAGGTCCTGGGCGTACCAGAGTCCCCACCTCCAATTCATTAAGCACACATCAAAATGCCCCTAGCCTAGCGGCT
The DNA here is from genome assembly GCA_021795465.1 of Bacillota bacterium. Classification (GTDB taxonomy): domain Bacteria; phylum Bacillota; class Sulfobacillia; order Sulfobacillales; family Sulfobacillaceae; genus JAKADJ01. The sequence goes on along the minus strand of JAJYPK010000103.1, from coordinate 2,584 downwards.
AGGGACTTTGCCTGGGGCAATCAAACAAGCCGATTCGGAATCTCAGCTCCGGTCCCGTCCCTGCTGAGTCCTTATCGAATTCCTACCGCCGAGCAAAAGTCGTCTTTGTTATTATACCCTGCCGCAGGGACCGGATGCAATTGCTAACCCACAGATGGAATCTTGATGGTCTGATAGGCATCCCACAGCGTTTGGCTCCAATCGGTTTTTTCCGGCGTTAAAAGAGGCAAACAGACGGGGCCGACAGGCAACCCTAGTTGATTCAGAAGCCATTTTACCGGAATGGGGTTGGAGTCCAAAAAGAGGGCCTTAAAGATCGGCCACAGCCGCCGATGTTCCTCCATCGCCATCGTCCAATGACCATCCAAAAGATAGGACAATGCGCGGGCCATTTCGTCTCCTACAACATGAGCCGCGACAGATACCACGCCGTAGGCACCTGCCATCATGCTAGGTAGCCAGAGACTGTCGTCCCCCGAGTATACAGGAACGGCGTCCGTTAAGTATCGACGCAATTCGACGATGGCATCCAGGTTTGCGGAGGCCTCTTTGATGGCGATGGGTTGTGAGGCGTGGTGCGCAATCTCTGCCATAGAACGTGGCAGCAGGGATACACCGGTTCGGGTCGGGACGTTGTAGACCATAACAGAAGAACCGGTGGCATCCACAATGTGAAAAAAATGCTCGATGAGTCCTTCTTGATTCGGTCGATTGTAGTAAGGGGTAACCACTAACACCCCATCGACACCCCAATGGTCGGCGGCCTCGGTGAGCCGTACGGTATCGTCGGTATTGTTGGTGCCGGTACCCATCCAAATGGGAACCGTAAGGGGCACGGCCGCACGGACACTTTCGAATAGACCGCGACGTTCATCGAGGGATAAGGCATAGGCTTCGCCAGTTGAACCCGCTAAAACAAAACCGCCCGATCCATGTTCCCATAGATGGCGGGCGAGTGCGGCGGCGCGGGTGTTGTCCACGTTTCCGGTGTCCCCCCTCGGGGTCACCATAGCGGTAATTATTCGGGGCCAGGTCATATCGATTCCTCCTTCGTACCTAAACCGAATTGACGATGTAAGGACGTTACTGCGACTTCCATCTGCGATCTGTGTAAGAGTAGGGTGATGGTGGAATGGGAGTCAGATGATTGCAGCACTTCCACATGATGCTGATTCAAAGCGGACATAATGCGTCCGACGACACCGGGTAGGCCTTGAATGGCGGAGCCGACGATTGAGACTTTGGCCCGTTCGCTCCAAGATTCATACACCAGATCCATGTGTTGCATCGTGTCTTCGGCAGTCGTCGCTACCGTAGCGGGAACACAAAAATAGGCACGATCCGGAAATAGGTTGACCAGGTCGACCGAGACCCCCCGATCCCCTAGCGCAGAAAACAGTCGATATGACCAATCGACCGATGCGACGTCCGGGAATCGCACCAAGAATTGAACCAAATCCTCAAGCTGGGTGATTCCGGTTACGGCGTGATCGGGGTCCCGATGCGCCCAGGGATCCATGGTGCGGTGACCGGCCACCACCAATGTTCCCGGGTTTCTCGTGAAGGTCGAGCGGATCCGAATTGGGACACCAAACTGCCGGGCGATTTCGACAGCCCGTGGGTGTACCACACGAGCACCCAAATTGGCCAGTTGGAACACTTCATCGTAATCCAGATGTGCGATGGTTCGGGCATCTGGTACGATCTTCGGGTCGGCTGTTTTAATCCCATCCACGTCTGTGAAGATTTCCACCACCTCCACTCCCAGCGCTGCCCCAATAGCGACTGCCGTGGTATCGCTTCCCCCACGCCCCAACGTCGTAAATTGCCCCGTAGGGGTTTGGCCCTGAAACCCGGCGATCACAGGAGTCTTGCCTTCTAACAATGCCGCACGCAACGCCGCGGGGTTGACTTCCAATATTTGTGCGTCGCCGAATCGGTCATCGGTAACGATTCCCGCTTCCCCTCCTAAAAAAACCTGGGGAGACAGGCCCTGCAATCGGAGATGGCCGGCCATGACCGTAGCGCTGAAGATTTCCCCGCACATCATGAGGAGGTCTTTCTCGGCCGCGGAGGCATCTGGCAACCCCTGCATTAAGGTTAGGAGGCTATCGGTTGCATAAGGCTCGCCCTTGCGACCCATCGCCGACACTACGACAACGGGACTCAAACCTTCTGAAATTGCCGCAGTGACCCATTTTGTCACGCGTTCCCGGGAGTCGAAGTCGCGAACCGAAGTGCCCCCAAATTTTTGGACCACTACCCTCATCGGCTTTTCTCCTCTTCTTGGGCTCAAGAGAACCGCGCAGATAACGTTTCGATGATCTGAACGGCGTTGGTGGCGGCTCCTTTACGTAAGTTATCCGCAACCACAAATAGATGGAGTCCTTGCGGCTCGAAGGGATCGCGACGAATTCTTCCCACTAATACGTCGTCGCGGTCTTGGGCTTCTAGTGGCGTTGGTACGATGCCTTTAGTGGGATCGTCCACCACCCGGATAGAACGAGAATGGCTTAATAGGGATCGCAAAGATTCGATGCTGCCCCAGGGGGACTCGGTTTCCACGTAAACGGCCTCGGAATGC
>JAJYPK010000250.1 GCA_021795465.1 Bacillota bacterium | reverse complement strand
TTGGGCCCGGAGCAAGGCGTTGACGACGGATGGGGTACCGCTGGGTCTGGTGGGCCAAATTCCGTTATCGGAACCATGACGATTACGCGGTCGGTCTCGGTCGTCTTACAGGAGGTCCGGAACGATTCCGCCATGTAGGTCACCCCGTGGTCCGCTAACAACTGCACGTTCGGGCGTGCCGCCGCGGGTACCGCCGCCAAGGTTTTCTCCAACATCCGGATCCCGTCTGCGGCGCCATACGTCCGATAGAGGTGACTCGTGATAATATAGCGGCTATGGTCATCCAGCACGGTATGCAAGTAATAGTAGACCCAGCCTTGGATGTACCAATAGGAGACATCCACTTGCCACAGTTCATGCGGCTTTGCCCGTTAGAACCGGACCCGGGACCGTTTGGGTTGTGGTGGTTTTTTGGTGGTCCGAGGCCCTAACCACCCGTGCCGATTCAGCGTGCGATAGACCGAAATGGGGGATAGTGGCAACACCTCTGGATGCTCCCATCGCATTGCCGCATGCACTTGGCGATACCCATAGGCCGAATGCTGGCGGGCGGTGTCTAGGATAGCCGTGACCGACGACAGGGCAAGTGGATGCCGGCCCCCGCCGAGCTGACCACGGGGCCGAGGCGATGACGGCTTCCAAATCGCGCTGGACCGTCTCACTTAGATGATGGCCGGGGACAAGGTCCCATTCCGCCCCTATTTTAAGACCAAGTTTTCGACCGAGAGGTCGGCGACCACGGTCTTGAGCCGGCCATTTTCCCGGGTCAGCGCAGCCCAGTCCGCATGGACTTTGGGTTTGTTCGGGTGTAACGCGGCGGTTCCCGCCGCAATAAAGCGATCCCGCCAATCGCGGAACGTCGACTCGGGCACTTGGGCCCGGCGACAGAGGTCGGCCATTGATGCTTCCCCGCGAAAAGAGGCAAGAATGAGCTCGAGTTTCTCTTCGGGTGAAAGGGTCATGTGTTGGTACACTCCATTTCCTGTGATTTTCCAATTTTTTTCGGCGGACATGGATGGGCGCATATTCCATATCTTGGGCGGTTCCATGCTAATCGGAATCCATGATTTATCAATCTCTACCCATTGTAATGCGTCCATCCCTCGCCGTCATTGGACAGTCTTGCTATCGCTGGAAAAGAAGCGCTATAGACGTCGGAGTAGGCATAGCGGGAACACGAGAAGTATCGGGATATGGAAAAGTGAAAGTAGTAGGAGGTAGCCGTCGCGTAGTCATTGTCCCTCGGGATAATCAGCGCGATGTAGAACATGGATGACTTACTTCTGGAATCACGTGAGGTAATTTATGTTAGTGCGGTGGCACATGCGTTAGAGACTGCGCTCCTACCACTTTATCGAAGCTAACTTTAGAGTATATGTGATTCAACCGTAATTCTTGCAAGGTGGTACTCCCTGCGGTCAAACGTGCCGTCTCTGGGAGGAGTGAACTCGTAATAGGAATGGGATAATTCGCAAGTCGGTTTCATCATTAGCCGCATTTTTCAGGTAGTATCATCACGAACAACGTCATTATTTTTATGCGGATTTCTGGGGGCTTTGGTACCCTAATAGTGTTGGTGAAAAATACGCGTCGGGTGAATCTTCTTCCGATGCGTCCGGATGAGAGGGACGGACCAACCCTAATGACAGAGTGGGGAAATAGGCAAGTTATGGCTTTGCTTTCTGAGTTGAAGGAGTCTCAGTCTCGTAAATGGACAACCGCTCGCCAGTGGTGACGATTGCGCCACCACTGGCGAGCATGACGAGTGGATCCATCGGCCTGGAGAGCACGTACGTGTGCTCGTCTTCCCTCAACTTCGTGTCATTGCAGAATGGGCGGTGGATACGTCCTATTGGGATGACAGTTGGCGCTATCAATTGTTTGCGTTGCGCCACCTATGACACGGGGTTGCCTGCGAGTAACGTCGAACATGACAACGCTATAAAGACCCTGGATACACTCATCCACGAAGGTGTGATACACAATTCGAGACAGGACTGGAGCACGTGGGATCACACTTCTGACTGGCTTGAGCGTGCGAAGCGTTGTGTGGAGGTTCTTCGCGAGCCTGGTGATCTGAACTTATACAGCAAACCGATGCTGCCATGGTATTCGACCGAACAAACGCTGCGCTCGTACAATCAACAGTTCGCTCGCGCTGGTTGGCAAATTAGAAGGACTAGCGAAGGACTTTTGGACACGCTCTCTAAACATCCCACTTGATATGGGCCCGAGGCAACCGAATTATGGCCTTAGTATCGTGGATGCGCGCGTCTATTTGTCCTCCACCCGCCCACATTTTGGCACTGGGACAAACATACCTTGGTAAAAGACGGATGCGTGACCCTCGGCCTGTGGAGGCATCAAATTCGGTTCGTGCTATACTCGTATTACGAAGGCTATGGCCCTGATCAAGATCGAAGGAGGGTTTCAGCGATGTCTGAGGTATTGGTCCGGTTTTTCATCGAACAACTTCCCGAGGGAGCCTACCTCGTGACGAGCGATGAGGTCCCCGGCCTTGTCGCACAGGGGCGCACCGTGACGGAGGCCACGGAGATTGCCCAAGACGTCGTACGGAGGCTGGTTGAGTCTTATCGAGACCACGGGGATCCCCTGCCCCCTAGCCTGCAACGCGTTTTTTCAGGGCATGGGGAAGTCATTGCGCCGGTCGCGGTCGATTAAGTGGGGCTGTTGAC
>JAJYPK010000102.1 GCA_021795465.1 Bacillota bacterium | reverse complement strand
GGGCTGCGGGAGGCATCGGGGTGCTGCGGGCACTGGAAGACCTCGGACATACGCCCGACTTAGTAGTCGGCACCTCATCCGGGGCTATTATCGCCAGTCTCTGGAGCGTTGGAGTTCCGGTGGCCGGCATAAAAGATATTGCGTTGGGGTTGACGCGGCGGGACATCCCCATTAGTTGGCGCACTATTGGAAGCCAGATCTTAGGGCAGCGGCGTTTGCCAGAAGCCTTGCTGGATAGCGCGCCGCTCTGGAATAAGTTGAGTCCGTGGCTTGGCAACCGCACCATAAGGGAGGTCAGGCACCCCTTGTACGTGGTGGCGATGTCTCTTACGGAACGTCGACCGGTGGTGTTTGGGTCAAATCCTGTTGAAGACAGGCTGGGATTCATCAGGGGAGGATCTGACATTGACTTGCTCACGGCAGTGCGTGCTTCATCGGCGGTTCCGGGATTTTTCTCCCCGATTTTGTGGAACCACCAGGTCTTAGTCGATGGTGGCGTGGGAGATGATTATCCGCTGGACGTGGCGGGTATTGCCGGTGCGGACCGAGCTCTTGGTTTATGGATCGACGAACCTGCCCGATGGCAACGACCCTCGCCGCCGCCCCACGCGGTGGATGTATTGGTCGAGAGCATGGCGGTCATGATACGAGAAATTACCCTGTTGAGACAGAAAGGCGTCACGTTCCCCCATGTCGATTTGCGAATGGAACTCACCGGGCATACGGTTTTTGAACGCATCCCAAACATTATGGAAATGGCCTATGACGCGGCGATGGCCGAGCGGGATGCGATCGACCGGCTGTTTGCTCCCGACTAAGGGCTCGGAGAGGTGCTCGACGACACCATGGCACTAGGGGCGGTCGAGGATTGGGCTGTTGACGGAGAGGTGGCCGACGACACCACGGCATTAGGGGAGGTTGAGGATTGGGCTGTTGGCGGAGAGGTGGCCGCGGACGTCGAGGCCGATGGACTAATTTCGGTGGCGAGAAAGCTCGGGAGACCCGAGAACCAGTACCATCCGATCGGAACGAAATAGGTATTCCCATTAGCGTGAGCCTCGTAGGTCAATGCGAGTAAGGTATGGTTTTGGTCTTGTATCCGTATTTTTGGGGTATTTAGGGTGCCTACCGTGGTGGCGCCTTCCAGATTGATGGGCAGTCGAGCTAGGGCGCCAGTTTGGGTATCTAGAGCGGAATAACTACCCAAAGTAATATTCTTTTGCAAGGCCTGCATTTCAGGATAAGGGAGGGCCACCGAGTTGCCATTCACATCATAGGTCAAGGTCATCGACCCTAGGTGTGTCTGAATCTTTAACGGTACCCAAGTGCCACTCTTGTTACTAAAGGAGATGGATTGCCAGTGTGTCGGTTCCAGTGCGCTCAGAATCGCAGTGCCGGCCGAAGGCTCTGTGAGCATGACCTGGCTGGGCGTGATGGATGTGAGTAGCATACTGTTGACTTCTTTAACCAGCGTGTCTTCCAAACTTGAGCCCGTGATATTGGCTTGAGGCGTTGTAGCCGTGGCGTTGGGTGTGATGGTATTGCGCACGATGCCGGGTGGGATTCCTTGGATGTTCGAGGCATTTGTGCGGAATCCCGTCGGGGCACTATTAAGGGTTTGGATGGCGCCTGTCACAAGATTAAAGGCATACCACATTGGTGCTTGATTAGGGGAGAAGGCCTCAACAATGGCAGAATTATTGCTAAAGGCGGCAATCTCTATGGCCGAGCCAAATATTTTTGTAGCGATCGGGGTGCCATTGTTCCCAACGGCGAGTGCCAATACGGGGGCCGTTGTTCCGGAATAAATTTGCACCGCAAAAGGTTGTCCCTGGATCGTCCCCGATAAGGACTCTGTTAAGGAAAAATTGTTGGTACTATAGAATTCTACTGGACTCGCAGCAATGGGGAAATTGCGGGGCAGGATGATCGGTGTGAGATCTGGATTGGTTTCGCTCACCCCATGACCGTTAAACGAAGCCACCGTTTGGGGTGCCGAGCTGGTCGTCACCACTTGCGCCTGGGGCAGAGCGGCAGCCGAAGTGCGGGCGGTAGATTGTTGTTGGGACGTCGCAGCGACTGATTTTGTGGAAATGCTCGCGTTTGGGTGCGCGACGCTTGTCGTCGAGATTTTAGGATGTATTACGTGCTGCTCGACTACGTACCCCATGCCGCCGATAAAACCGACAGTCCCTAACGCCCAGACCAATGATGTCCACTTCATCACGAGCTATTCTGCCTCCCTAGCCTGTTCCGAACAAATTCTAGCTATAGTGTAACGATATTGGGTCCAAAAAGGTTTCACGATTTAGAAAAAAATTTTTGGATTTTACGAGAGAGTCCGTGAGACCGCACGTACACTGGTGTGTTGGGCAGCTGCGTTTGCGTCTTTCCTTGCGTCGCGATGGTCGAACAAAAACGACAGGCTGGAATGCAGTGGCACAATTTTCGAGGGGCGTGAGCCATCCGTTCAGATGGATGCGATCTTGATGAAATGTATTATTTGACACGCATCACATAATGCTATATGGTGATCCTGAGAAGGAGGGTATCGCTGTGGATGTGCTCATGCCGAATGTGTTTTTGGTTCGGTCGCCCGTATTCGAATTACTTTCCTCCATGTTTCGGTTGCAATCCCACGAGATGCTCTCTCAGGAACCCGCGATCCCCTCATTGGTGGATTTTGACTTGGATCTGTTCGTGGACCGGGTGCGCGGGACTTTGCCGGAATCGGTACGAAAGGGGCTCGAGGTTTACTTTAACGCGGAGAGTTATCTGGGGATGTCACTGGTGCGGTATGCCTGGGTTAACAACGCTTGGGAATCGGTGGAGGCGTTTCTCGAACGACTTTCGTCAACGACTCCCGAGGAGCTCTTCCGGACGTTTTTGGATACCGGCTATACGCCTGGCGGTCCTCTCAATGTGGGTGACCCCCACAGTGTCCGTGATTACATCCACCGCACCAATCTGCCCGACGTCGAAAAGTGGAAGTTGGCCCACCTTTATCTCAACGCCGAGCGCACCCTGGTCCAGTTGATGGACCTCATTGATCAATGCCACCGCCTATACTTTGAAGCAGAGTGGGAGCGCCTACATCGTTTACAACAAGACAGTGCCGCCCAGGTGGCGGCGAAGATCTACCAACGGCGCGATTTGCGGGCGGTCTTTCCGTTCTTGGAAGGGGTGCCGATAGACAAGCCGGAAGCCACGTTGGTGGTGTGTCCCTCGGTGTTTTACCATCTGGACACGCTCTCGTCGTTTGATGATGAGAGGTTGTTGTATCTGATCCTGTACGGGATTCAGTATCCTGGCCGGGCCTCGGTGCGACCGGACGCCATCAGCGCGTTTTTGAAGGTGTTGGCCGATGAGACGCGTGTCAAAATTATCAAGACCCTCGCCGTAGGTCCGGGGTTTGGGTACGAGCTGGCTCAGCGGCTTAATCTCTCCAATTCCACCATTTCTCATCATCTCGGTCAGCTAGCAGATCTTGGCCTTGTCGTTCCGGAGCGACACGAGAATCGCGTGTACTACGCGCTGGAACGTCGGCAACTGCAAACGTTGTTAGCGGCATTGCAGCGTGAATTGCTTGGTTAAATTTTTTTGCTCTGTGTTTCGATGTCTATCGAATATGTACTTACACATACGTGAAATATAAGGAGGAGTCAGGGGATGAATCCCGCGTCCTTTAAACATCTGCTGTTGGGATACCCATTGGTTCGGACACTGTGGGTCAGTGAAACGATTAAAGCCTTCGGGTCGTATTTTTTCAACATCGCGGTCATGTGGTACGTTTTTACCCAAACCGGTTCGGGTTTGGCGATGGGCTTCGTCGTGGTGGCCAATTTTGTGCCGACCCTGGTATTTGGCCCTTGGTTTGGTGTCTTAGCAGACCGCCACAGTCGTCGGGGATTAATGGTGTGGGCCAATCTTTCCTCGGCAGTTTTGGCGGGCCTACTCGCCGCTTTGGTCCTGGGGCACTTTGACCTGATTGGACTCGTGTACGTTATCCGTGGGCTTATGGGTGTAGCCTCCACGTTGTATGATCCGGCGCGTGCCGCCATTCTTCCCGATTTGGTGCGCCCAGACGACGTGCTTACGGCGCATGCTTTGTTCCATAGTTCCCAACAGGTTGCCCGCTTGATTGGAGCAGCTGTCGGGGGCCTTGCGGTGGCCCTGGTCGGGGTGGGGCTTACCATGACGTTCGATGTGGCCACTCTCACCATTGCGGGCCTTTTGGTGGCACACCTATCGGAACATCGCTCTCACAGGGCGAAGACGGCTGAATCCAGGTCGTCTTCCTGGGCTAGCGCGCGGGAGGGATGGCAATGGATACGCCAACGACCGGTGCTATTGGTCAGGATGGGCATTGCCATGGTCAGTAATATCGCTTTGGGCCCCACCAATGTCCTGCCCCCAATGCTCATCCGGGACACGTTTCATGCGAGTGCGAACGCGCTCGGTTTCTTCGACGCCGCCATTGGCCTCGGGATTGTTGGAGGCGGTGGGATCATTGGAATGATGAGCATTCGCCGTCTGGGGCTCTCCATGGCGCTCGCCTTGGGTTTAGAGACATTGGGATTACTGGTGGTTGCGACATCTCCGACGCCTTGGGTGGCGGATCTGGGAAACTTTCTCCTCGGAGTCGGGTTGGTCACGGCGAATGCCCCCAGCGAGACCATGATGCAAACGCTCGTGCCGGGTGACTTGCTGGGGCGCGTGTCCGCTTTCTCTGCCATGACGGCAGGATTGGCGGTGCCCATTACCTTTGGTGGAGTGGGACTGGTGGGAAATGCCATCGGCGCGCATCGAAGCTTTGGTTTGGCTGCGATGTTAATGGCTCTCACGGTTTTGATCACCTTATTGGTTCCGAGCATTCGGCACTTTGAACTTGCCCGAGAGACTGAAGTTCCCAAGTGTCCTTCATCGCCACCCTTATCGCACAAAGCCTAGGAGGGTCAGCCCGATAGATATATTTGGCCATTCGCGCTCCCGAACATGGCGGAAAGGCGATCGAGGTTCAATCACCTTAAATCCACCACATCGGGGAACAAAAGTACGCGGGCTTTGTAGTAGACGATAGATGACCACCCTGCACACTTTTCGAAAGAGTTTGGTTTCCTGATTTTCGCCCATCACCGAAAATCTCCCAGGTTTATAGCGGGTTTCCGTTTTAGGGGCCTATCCCCGTAGTTATGTGAGATTCTTCGGTCGCACCGCGAGGAGGGGGGCGAGATAAATGATGGTGGTACTGAATAGACAGACGATGGCGATCCAGTTCAGTTTCGCAATGAAAAACAATACGACGATCACGATGATCCATAGGGATCCCAAACGCATATACCAGCGTCCTAGACGTTTTTCTGCCTCACGGCGCAAAGCCGGATCGTTTAGGGTGCGTAGCCCCACGCCAGGCCGTGGAGGTTCGTTCGTCGTCAAGAGATACCCTACCAGGATTCCGGGTAGGGATGCGAGAGGGGCAAATCCATAAAGCAGCATGCTATTCGACCCCGATGCATTTCTCCTCTGAGTTCCGTCACCCACGGCTCCGGGTTCCAAGACATCGGCAACCTAGACTCGAGAAGAAGTGCTTTTATTGTTTCCTAAGATCTATGGCATTGCCAAAGTTTTAGGGAATGCACGTTCTTCAGTCCCTCTGAATTTGCCGTAGCGAGTTTGGATGGTCTTATCGTCGCTTGCGATTTCGTTTGAACTTTTTCATGAAAATCTCAGGAGCTATTTAGTTGATCTTGAGCCCGGTCAGATATGTTAGGAGAGTTAAAATCTAGGGACTTATGGACAGAAGGAAGAGGGATAAATCCTGTGGCTCTACAAACCACGCCTCATATGCGGCACCCCATGCGACTGCGCCGAGTTATTATGCTATCTGCGGGTACGGCGGTGATATTAACTGCAGTCACCGTGGCAGCGGTGAAGTTCTCCACTCCGGCTACACCGGTGAAATACTTGACAGCGGCCGTAACTAAGGGCAATGCATCGCTCACTGACTCTGCGACGGGCGACATTACGCCCTTAACAACCAACGTGGTGGTCTTACCTCAGAATGCCCAAATTACGAAACTTAATGTGGGACTCGGACAACACGTAACGTCTGGACAAACGTTGGCTATCTTTGGGGATCCAGCCCTTTATACCCAACTCGCTAAAGATAGTGCGGCGGTCTTGAGTGACCAGGCGCAAGTGACATTAGACACGTCGGCTAATTATCGCAATCAAGAGAATGCGGCGGTAACCCAAGCGCAAGACAATTTGACAGCCGCCGAGGACACCTTGGCTTCCGATGAAGCCAATTCCCAAGTACACGCTACCAGTGCGGGCCCCATTACCTGGAAAGTGGCGTCGGGTGCGACCGTGTCCGCGGGAGAGACTGTGGCGACGGTCGGCACTGCAAGCATCACAGCTCCCATTGGGGGGACGATCTCCGGATTGGTGGTGGGGTCCGGCGGGACGGTCTCGTCCGGCCAGGTACTGGCTACCATTGGTTCAGCGGCAGAGTCGGCCAAGATCCTCGGGGATCAGAGTCAGATTGCGAGCCTCAAATCAGCTCTCTATAAAGCCGAGGCATCGGTCGGCCAGAATGCGGCGACGATTGCTCAAGCCCAAGCCCAACTTCAGCAAGATCAACAGGCTTACACTGCGGCTAAGGCAGCGGTCGCGGGTTTAACAGTAAACGCGCCCTATCCGGGAGAAATCACGGCGATTAATTCGTCGGCGGTACCCGGTGGCAAAGTCCTTACGGAGTTTAGCGCCACGATGGTTGCCGTCGTATCGGTTCCCGAAACGCAGATCAATGGGATTCAGGTTGGACAGCAGGTTCAGGTCGCATTGCCCGCTGTGCCCGGGAAAACATTTACGGGTACGGTCAGTAGCATTGCGCCCGTGGGTACCTATACCAACGGCGTGTCCAATTTTCCGGTGACGGTCACCGTGAACAATCCCACCGGGATTCGCTACGGGATGAGTGCCCAGGTGAATATCGTGGTGAAGACGGTGAAAGCATCCCTATTGGTGCCTCTGGCCGCCGTTCACGCCCGTGGATCCCGGGGGTTTGTCGACATCTTATCTCACAACAAGCCTCAGCGAGTTCCGGTCCGGATTACTCTAGAAAATGCAACCACGGCCGCGGTGAAGTCCAAGCGCTTAGCTACTGGCGACCGTGTGGTGACCGCCGTATTGTCCTCTTCGTCCGGTAAACTTCGTTTGAAACCCAAGGGCAGAGCGCTTCATCACGCTAAACATCCCAAGGGCGGCGGAAAGAAGGCCAAGGCATGATCCGGGTGACATCGCTGATCAAGGAGTATACCCTGGGGGGCGACACCTTTCGGGCGCTGCACGACGTGTCATTCGAAGTGTCTGAAGGCATGTTGGCGGCGATCGTCGGGCAATCCGGGTCCGGGAAATCGACCTTACTCAATATCTTAGGAGGACTGGATCGGGCCACGTCGGGCCAGTATTGGCTCAACGGGAAAAATGTGGGGGAATTTGCGCCAGATACGTGGGCACACGAACGAAACCGCACCTTGGGATTTGTCTTTCAGTCGTTTCAACTCATACCCACCTTAACGGCATGGGACAATGTCGCATTGCCACTCGTGTATCGACGGGTTCCCCTAAAGGAGCGTCGTGAACGAGCCCGTCGGGCGCTGAGTGAAGTGGGCTTGGCGAACCGACTGGGTCACAAGCCGGCACAATTGTCAGGTGGGCAACAACAACGGGTAGCCATCGCGCGCGCCTTGATCGGAGATCCACGAGTACTGTTGGCCGACGAACCGACCGGAAATCTCGACACCCAAACGGGTGAGGACATCATGTCATTGTTGCAAGAGTTGAATCGGGCGGGGCGCACAATTGTCATTGTGACCCATAGTCAAGATATTGCCCAGCAGTGTCGCCAAGTGATCCATATTCAGGACGGCCGCGTGGTCCGCGATGCCCTGCTAGAGGAGGTCTCCAAATGACCTGGACCGATAGCTTTCGCTTAGCAGTAGCAGGAATGTGGGCCAACAAACTACGGGCACTCCTCACGATGCTCGGCGTGATTATTGGCGTCGGTGCGGTGATTGTGCTCGTGGCCATTGGGAAAGGGGCATCCAATGCCGTGGCCTCTCGGATCGAAACCTTGGGGACCAATGTGGTGTTTGTGAGCCCAACGGCAGGCACGCCGTTTAGTGAGTCGGCGATTTCTTATATCAATCAAGCCATTCCATTTCCGGTTACCACGATTGGCACGATGAATACGGCGAGTAAAGTCTCGACCGCCACCACATCCGGAGGCGCCCAAGTGGTGGGCACCAGTGCGGCTTATTGGAAACTTGGGGCCTTATCTTTAGCGGCTGGGCACTTTCTTACCACTAACGAGGTCTCTCAAGGACAGCATGTAGCAGTACTGGGCGCTAACCAAGCCATAAGTCTATTCAGCGGGCAAAATCCGGTAGGAGATCCGCTCATGATTCTCGGTCAACAATTCACCGTGGTAGGCGTGTTGAATTCTGTCGGACAAGGGCCGGGGGCAAGTCAAGACAATGCTATTTTCATTCCCATCACAACGGCGAGTCCGCTCATTGGAACGAATCAACTAAGCGAGGTAATGGTGAAAACGGGTACACCTAACCAAGCTTCGTTGGTGTCGGACTTACTTACGAACCTCTATAATAACCGATTCGGATCGGGCTCCATGGTCATTGCGTCCGAGGATCAGGTGTTGCAAACCCTCCAAGCGACACGAGCCACCTTTACGGCCCTTTTGGCAGGGACTGCCGCCATCGCGTTGTTGGTGGGAGGAATCGGGATTATGAACATTATGTTGGTCTCCGTGACGGAACGTACACGGGAAATTGGTATTCGCCAGGCCCTGGGTGCAACCCGTGAAGACATCATTTTGCAATTTCTACTCGAGGCCATGGTGATTAGTCTTTCGGGAGGCATTCTAGGTATTGGACTCGGTAGTGGGCTCGTTGTCCTATCCCCGGTTCTCTTTAAAACCCCGATTTCCTTTTCTCCGCAATCCATCGCGTTATCCTTTGTCTTTAGTACGGCTGTAGGACTGATTTTTGGCCTTTATCCAGCATTTAAAGCATCGGGATTAGAACCTATTCAAGCATTGCGCTATGATGGGTGAGCCAGAGGAAAAATATCCCTCGGTCTAAGATAGTCGTTGCAGGCTACCGTTTTGCTGCAGCATTCTGACGACATCTTAGTGTTTGACCGGGGGATCTTTGGTTGCCCAGGGATAAAATCATGGTAACGTGATGCGTGAGGTGGGTAACAATTGGATTTTTGCAACGATGACATGGTTTTGAGATTTTTGGAGGAACCCGAGTACGCGTTTATGTTCCAACCGCTCATCGCCCTCACGAGTGGTCAAGTGGTGGGATACGAGATTTTGTCGCGACCACGTAAGGCGGGGCAACCGCTCGATGTCGAGGCCTTCTTTACCCAAGCACACCGACAAGGGCTGGCAGTTCTGGTAGATCGTATACTACTGGAGAAGGTGGCCGACATTATTCCAACGTTGGGGCAGAATGCTCCGTCATTTTTTATTAATGTGGATCCGGATTCGATCGAAGATCCCGAGATTCATGCACGATTATCGCGTCTTGGACCACACGGTGTCTTAGAAGTGACCGAACGAGGGGATTGGGATGCATCGAGGCACGACCGAATTTTTAACTCGTGGCGCAGCCAAGGGGGCCTGATTGCGCTCGATGACTTCGGTAGCGGTTATTCAGGGCTGGAAAAACTTGTGGTCATGGGCCCAGACTATGTGAAGTTGGATCACCGACTCATTCGAGGATGCGACACGGCCAGTGCCCAACAGAATATCATCCGCGCCATGGGTCAACTTGCCGTGATGCTGGGATTCCAGTTGTTGGGGGAAGGGATTGAGACTGAATCGGAAATGACAACGTGCATGGATCTCGGTGTGACCCTGGGCCAAGGATATTACTTAGGCCGACCGCAACCATGGGACGATTTGGTGCCAATGACCAGGGCCATTCGAGAGCAAATTATCACCTACCGTACTGAGGCGTCGGCCATGCCCCTGGCCCAGGGTCTCGATGCGTGGGGACATCATAATGCGTTGATGGAAAGGATATTGGCCGCATCACAAGACACGTCACGGGTCTTTCACATTGTTCAGACCTTGTATGCTACGCTGCACCCGTATTCGGTGTCATGCTTGGTAGCCCGAGACTCTGGATTGTACCCGATTCTAAGCCTGGGTCATGCACATCGCAAACCTATTTTATGGGAAGAGCCATCGTTAGCCCATAAAGCCTTTCTTGGTTCGGGGATTCAAGTGGTACAACGCGCTTCGGATCACGCCATCCACTTGGGGTCCCTAAATCTACTTCTCGACCGACCCGAATCCGTGGCTATCGCACCGGTTGGTCGGCCACCATGGGGAGTTTTAGGGGCCGATTTTCAAAAGCCCTATGCATGGCGAACCCCACGCATAGAGGTTCTGAAGACCCTGTCTAATCTTATGACGTTGCTGTTCCCCAAGCCTCCTCAGGTTTTGGAGGAGGACGACGTCTAGTGTCAATACATTTAAAGAATGCGCACCATGACCGCGGTAGGATTCCCGGTCTTACTTCTCCTGGCTACCACAACGACCTTAACGCCGGTTTTGACAGCAGACAATGAGGACGTGGCCTTTTTCATATGATACTTGGTTTTTGATGTTAGGGCGAAGGTAAAAGTCTTTCCCTTTTTGGTGTTAATGGAGAGCACAGTAGAGGAGACGCTGGTCACCGAACCGTGGATTCGCAGGAGCTTCTTGTTTTTGTGTCTGTGATGGGCGGGCTTGGCAGACGCCGATGAAGACGTTTGCGACGATGTGGAATTGGAAGCTGCGGGCGTTCCGCAACCGACTAGGGTTAGCATCAATAGGGTGGACGCCAAAGCCGTTCCAATACCCCGGGTACGCGAAGTCATGATGTTGAATCTCCTTCCATCTCTAGCACGAATAGGAGTTTAGCATACCGAATCGAACTGGAGATTGGCTGAGGCTGGACTAAAAAACATCTGAAGATACACCTCTCACTGAGAGCGACAGGTGCGTATGCTTATCGAGTATCTTTGTGACGTCTCAGGTCGAGGCCTAGTTCTGACCGGTGGATATCATCGGACGCAGGACGGTAAGCACTGGGTTTTTTCAGCGGACGAGTACCCGCGCGAGACACAGATCACCTGGGGAGGATATTTCTCACGGCCGTTCATACTTGGCGCCTCGGATTGCGATGCCTGGGAAAACTCGCTAGAAAAACTCGCTGGGTACTCCCATTTTTCCTGCCTGGTGAAGCGTTTAGATTTTTTTGCTGGTCGTGTGAATGCCAAAGCGGGCGGTTTCACACCCTGGTGGGAAGTGTGGGACATCACCCCCATGTGCCGTGTTGATGCCCCCGAGTGGCACGCCATGAATGGACTCAAACACCTTAAAATTAAAAGTATTGGTGTGGTAGGTCGCTCCCCCGACCATGAAACAAAACGCTATAGCATGCTGGACTATGCTACACCGGCGAGGATTTTACAGTAGGTAAAAGAAGTGTCGTGTGACGGGCTACCCGGGGTCGGTCAACAACCTGAAATCCGCCAGTTCTCACCGCATGCGCAACCGGTTTGCCGACCACCTCACGAAGTTTTAGTGGTAACCGTACTTTTGGCACCGTGCTTGTTACGTCTGGAGTGTCGGTGAGGCGTAGTTAGAGGCGGTGGAATGCTATGTCGCAGCCCAAGAGACCAAA
>JAJYPK010000009.1 GCA_021795465.1 Bacillota bacterium | reverse complement strand
TTCCACACCGGTCACTCCCGACGGGACCCCGATGACGACCAACGGATGAAACAACCTGTTGTTATTGCTCGCCTTTTTAATGAAATACTTTAGCATAGCCTGAGTGGTATCAAAGTCGGCGATCACCCCATCTTTGAGCGGGCGTACCGCACGAATATTACCCGGCGTACGACCTACCATCTGCTTCGCTTCTTGGCCTACCGCAATAATTTCTCCCGTCATCTGATCAATGGCGACAACCGAAGGTTCTTGCAAGACAATTCCCTTACCTTTGACAAAGACTACCGTGTTGGCCGTTCCCAGATCGATGCCCATATCTTTTGTGAAGGCCGCAAACATACTTTTCATGGGTTAAAAGTCCCCCTTAAGTCAATTTGGTCGTCTGACCTTGATGCAAACTAATGTGTCCCAAACGGCCCACGATAATATGGTCGAGCACCCCGATGCCCATTATGGCACCGGCCTCTTCCAAGCGCCGCGTTAATTTGCGGTCCTCAGGACTTGGCGCGGGATCCCCACTGGGATGATTATGGGCCACAATCACTGATGCTGCCCGCCGCGACACGGCGCGTTGAAAAACCTCCCGTGGAAATACTTCCACACTGTCTAGTCCACCCCGAAACACCGTATCGATGGTGAGCACGCGACCCTTGGTGTTGAGTAAAATCACCCGAAATTCTTCTTGCGCCAGGCTCACCATGTCTCCTAACAGCAGGGCGGCGTCTTCCGGTCCCTCAATGATGCCTCCAACCTGCTGCTTTGACAGGCGATGCCCAATTTCCATCGCCGCAACCAATAACGACGCTTTGGCAATCCCTAGTCCTCGGACCTGCAGGAATTCATCTATCGACTTGCGATAAAGCCCGGTCCATCCCTCTACCAATAGGTCTCCGGCCAGTTCCAACACCGACTGCCCCGGAGAACCGGTTCCCAACAGGACGGCCAGGATTTCCCGATCGGTAAGACTCTTAGCCCCATGCTTTACCAAGCGCTCCCGTGGGCGTTCGTCTGACGGTAAATCTTTTACTTTGTACGTCAAACCCGTTTCACCGAACTTTCCCGGTTCTATCCACCATGGCGCAAAAGTTTTTGTACCACATCGGTCGGCAATCCCATCACTGTCTCTAGATTTCCTTCAAACGCGGTCACCCATTTACCAGCTTGTCCCTGAATCGCGTAAGCTCCTGCTTTGTCCAACGGTTCGCCGCTCGCCACATACTCCAGAATTTCCAACGCTGACAACACCCGAAAGGTTACGTGCGCTACCGCGACTTTCACATGACCTTTCCCTTGCGACGGATTCCACAGCGCCACACCCGTATAGACTTGGTGTCGTGTTCCCGATAGTTTACGCAGCATGTCTTCTGCACTATCGGACGTGTGTGGTTTCCCAAACAATCTCGTACCTTTGGCCACAATAGTGTCAGAACCCAAGATTAACGCATTTGGGTGGCGCTGACCAACGATCAAGGCTTTGGTAACAGCCAACCGTCGCACCAGTGCATTGGGCTGCTCACAGGATTTGGGTGTTTCATCCATCTCTGCAGGATCCACTATGAACTCTAGGCCTAGTCTCTCTAAGAGTCGAATCCGACGTGGTGATTGTGATGCGAGTACGAGTGATGCCATTTCATCCTACTTTCGCCTTAGATACCAATAAAATCCACCAATCAAGCCGATAATTCCTCCCAAATTGAGAGAAAGCCACAGGCCTAATTGGATCCCAACCACACCAAGATTCAGAGTTGTGGGGACATTTAAAGGACTTCCCAGCCGAAAAAACACTCGGCCTAGAGGATGCCACAGCGGTGATAACAACTGACCGAGCACAGATCCGACAATAGCTCCAATCAGCACATACAATAACGCGATAGTGAATCCTTGGTGGCGATTACGCATGAAAACCTCCCAGTTGACGAAGCTAAGGCCGTTCTTCGTCGGAATGTATGCGGGGTCCTGTTCAGCATACCATCGACATATCTCGAGGGCAATTGTCGAAAAGCTTCCACAAATGGACAAATTCCCCGGAAATCTTAGGCCTTTTCAACCACAATGTCCGTAATTTCACCAAATGCCCGTTGCTGATTTAGATAACTTAACAACGACAGCGATCCGCACACCAGAACGGCCGTGGACCTGTCTAGCATACCGATGCTTTGACGTCGTCGCACCGCCTCCAAGGGATCCCGCACGACGGTCATGGCTTTCATGGATTTGAACCGTGCTAAAAGAGGTGCGGGATCTGCTCCACGATCAGACGGCACGTGGGTTAGGGTAACGGATTCAACATAAGGTAAAAGCGCCTCCAGCATCTCTCCCCCAGGTTTATCGCTGAGCACCCCAAAGATGAGATGCCAGCGGTATTGGCTCCACGGTTCCCGTCGCAAGGTATGCACCAAACCGGCTACGCCATGAGGGTTATGTGCGCCATCTATGACCCACAGGGGATCTCTCTGGACGATTTGAAACCTCCCGGGCCAGTTTGCCTCCCGCCATGCGTCTCTTACCCGTGTCGGATCCGTAATCCATCCCATTTCTCCCAAAACGCCGACCGCCGCTCTAGCGGTGGCAATGTTCTCCACCTGATAGGCCCCTAAAAGTGGTACTCTCACCTCACCCATCTCGGTGTCACGCCACGACACGCCGCTCCCGTCCAGGGTGCCAAAAATCTTAGGCTCGACCAGCGACACTCCCAGTTCTGCAGCACGCAGCCTCACCACTCTCTGGGCTTCTGGAAATGGCTGTTGGGCGAGGACCAAACGTGTTCCCGATTTCAGGATCCCCGCCTTTTCCCACGCAATGGATTGTATCGTCGACCCCAGACGTTCCTGGTGATCAAACGCAATCGGCGTAATAATCGACAACACGGGCGTGGGAATCACGTTAGTGGCGTCGAGCCGGCCGCCGAGCCCCACCTCGACCACCGCCACATCTACCCGTTGTCGATGAAATGCCAAGAAAGCTAAAGCGGTCACGGCTTCAAAAAACGTCGGAATATCATCGAGGGGCTGTCCCGCCGCCTCAATCTCTTGACCCAACTGGTCCCACAGTTCGGGGTCAATCGGCACGCGATTGACTGTCACGCGTTCGTTAATCTGTCCAAGATCCGGCGAAATAGTTAAACCGACGCGATGGCCTTGAGACATCAAGGCGGTTGTCACCAAGGATGCCGTCGAGCCCTTGCCGTTGGTTCCAGCCACATGAATGATGGGATAACGGGTCTGCGGATCGCCGAGTTTAGCCAATAAAGCTTGAATCCTATCCACTCCGGGGTGCATGGCCACGCGTTCTAATCCTTCCCACCAATTCTCTTTCACAGTAAATCCTCCAAGCGCTCTTGTAACCGGGCGATGCGGGCCGCAAGCGTTTCGCCGGTTTGCCGTGTTTTGCTGACAATGGCTTCGGGTGCCCTGGTGATGAAATTATCGTCGGACAACTGACGTTGAATTCGCAAAAGCTCTGACTCCGCGGCACTCAAAGCTTTTTCAACCCGCAAGCGCTCGCGCGCAAGGTCCACTAATCCCTCTAAGGGGACGTAGACCACGGCGCCATCTGTCACCCCCGACAACGCATGAAGGGGTTTTTCGAGACCTGGCTCAAAGCGCTTCAAACTAATGGACGACGCTTTGACCAACTCATGCAAAAGAGGCTTTATCTCGGTCCAACTAGCCCGTACCTCATCAGTTTGAACCCAAATTTCTAGGTCAATCCGTTGAGCCGGTGCAACCCCTAACTCCGCTCGCAAGTTGCGCACGACACGGACGAGTCCTTGGAACATCTCAAAATGTCTGGCTGCCGTGGTCGGAAAACTCTGGTTAGCCCATGGGCTTGGCCATTCCGCAATCACGATGCTCGCGCCGACATGAGGCAGTGCCTGCCACAATTCTTCGGTGACGAACGGCATAAAGGGATGCAACAACTTCAACGCATCACTCTCCACCTTGACCAACGTATCCAAAACGGCGCTCTTCTCCGCATCATCGCTGGAGCGCAGTCGGATTTTGGCCAATTCGATGTACCAATCACAGTAGTCGTCCCAGAGAAAATCGTAGACCACTCGCGCGGCCTGTCCGAATTCGAACCGATTCAAATGCCCCGTTAAGGACCCGATCGCCAGGTTTAAGCGGTCGACGATCCAGCGGTCAGCAGGGTGCTGGCGGGATTCGGGATCGCCATTCCAAGCGATTTCATGCCCATTCAGGTTCATTAAAACAAATCGCGTGGCGTTGTAGATCTTATTGGCAAAGTGACTGCCTGCGGCTACCCGTTCCGCACTGTAGCGCTGATCATTACCGGGCGCCGAAGATAAGACCAAAGCAATTCTTAACGCGTCAGCTCCATACTGATCGACCACATCCATGGGGTTGACTCCGTTGCCTAAGGATTTACTCATCTTGCGTCCGAGTTCATCACGCACCAATCCATGCATGAGCACGGTTCTAAAGGGTATTTGTTCGGTAAAATGAAGACCTTGCATGATCATCCGTGCGACCCAAAAGAAAATAATGTCATAGCCGGTGGATAACACCGAGGTGGGATAAAATGTTTTCAGATCCTCCGTAGCATCCGGCCATCCTAAAGTCGAAAACGGCCACAGGGCCGACGAAAACCAGGTGTCTAAGACGTCTTCGTCTTGATAAAGCTTTCCGCCACATCGCGCACATTGATGCGGTGTCGTTCGAGACACCGCGACCTCGCCACAGTCCTCACAATAATAGGCAGGAATCCGATGACCCCACCAAATTTGGCGCGAGACACACCAGTCGCGAATATTCGTCATCCAGTTCATGTAGATTTTTTCGAAGCGGTCCGGCACAAAAGCGATGTCGCCCTCCGTGACGGCGCTAATCGCCGCCTCGGCTAAGGGTGCTACGCGAACAAACCATTGTAGCGATAACAGCGGTTCAATAACCGAACCGCACTTTTCGCAGTGACCCACCGAGTGGGTGATATCCTCGACTTTTGTGATCCGACCTAATTGACGGAGATGTAGGACGACCTCTCTCCGCGCGATGAGGCGTTCGAGCCCCTGAAAGGCTCCTGCCAATTCCGTCATATGGCCGTCATCGCCAATGACCTTTAATTTCTCAAGGCTATGGCGCTCCCCCATGGCAAAGTCGTTCGGATCGTGAGCGGGCGTAACCTTCACGGCCCCGGTTCCATAGGCGGGGTCGACATACTCATCGGCAACCACCGGAATCAGACGATCCATGAGAGGCAATCGCACCATTCGGCCGACATATCCGTGCCATCGTGGATCGTCGGGATGAACCGCGATGGCGGTATCGCCTAGCATGGTTTCGGGGCGGGTTGTGGCAACCGTTATGGCCCCCTCACCGTCTTCCATGGGATAGACTATGTAGGTTAGCTGACCAGATTCTTCCTCATGCTCCACCTCAATATCTGACAACGCAGTCCGGCAGGAGACGCACCAATTAGTAATGTAGTGCCCCCGATAGAGCAGGCCCTCTTGGTAAAGACGGACGAATACTTCGGTTACCGCCGAAGACAGCCCCGAATCCAACGTAAACCGAAGGCGATCCCAATCGACGGAAGCCCCTAAGCGTTCGAATTGGTCGAGAATCTCTCCACCGTATTTCTCCTTCCATTGCCAGACGCGTTCGATGAAGGCGTCCCGACCCATGGCCCTTCGGTCCAATCCCTCTTGACGGATGAGTTCATCCACCTTCATTTGGGTGTGGATACCCGCGTGATCAGTCCCCGGAATCCATAGGGTGTTATCCCCCAACATCCGGTGATAACGAACTAAAATGTCCTGCCACGTCGTGTTTAGGGCATGCCCCACGTGTAGAATTCCCGTCACATTGGGCGGTGGCATCGCAATACTAAAAGCAGGTGCCCCAGGCTTTCCTTGCGGTCGAAAATACCCGCCTTCGACCCAAACCTGATACCATTTGTGCTCGACAGATTGCGGATCGTACCGTGAACTTAACTCCATATGGCACTCCCTTTCCTATGGTGGCTGGAGTTTCGGTAACTGTTTTCACGAAACAGAAAATGGTCCTCTTCGCTTAAGGGCGAAAAGGACCATTTCGCGGTACCACCTTAATTCGCGCATCCAGGCTTTGGATACACCTCATCGTCGCGGTAACGGGCTGCCCGTTTTGGTTTGTGCTAGGCACTACCAAAAACCTCGGGGTCCACCCCCAAGCCCCGTTTGATGGGGATTACACCGCCCCCCACTCTCTGAACAAACTGGCACTTGGTTTTTCCCGTCATCGGTTACATATTTTCTGTGATTATAATACGGAGTCTAATCTTGAACAACCGCAAGAATATCGTCCGAAGACAAAATCAAGTGCTCATCATTGCCAATCTTGATTTCTGTCCCGGCAAATTTCGCAAACAACACCTTTTGGCCACTTTTCACCTTGACGTCCTCGCTGTCTCCGACAGCAACCACGAGACCAGTTTGCGGCTTGTCCTTAGCGGTGTCTGGTATGTAGATACCACTCTGTGTACGCTCTTGTTCACTGACTAACTTCACCAAAACACGATCTCCCAAAGGTTGCACCTGCATTGCAACGTTCCTCCTTGACTCATCTTAAAATGGGACTGCAAAAGTTATGGACCCACTTTATCGTGGCAACTAACATTATATCTAAAGGACGCTCGCTGTCAATTTTCTGTTCGCGTCCCATACATCAAGTCCGCAAATCAGCGGGACCGCCACTTTCTCTGCTATCCTTACTTTTTCGCCTAAATTGACGCCGATCCTAGCGTGACTCCACCATCACTCACTTTTTCATCACAAAATTCACCATCATCGGGTGGGTCGCAAGGAAACCAGGTCTTAACTCCTCGTCCCTTTCATATGCTTGTCAACGGAATCTAATCGAAATCAGGGCGGGATCTTCCTATGACTTTGCGAAAAATCTTCACATGCGCACTCTTGTCATGTGTGCTAGCCGCGTGTGGAACCACCCCCAAGCCCGGACCCCAAGCGTCCTATCCTACCGTCAGGGTCTACGTGCAGCATCCTCAAAACCTCGGGATGCTACCCCTTCGGGTCGCCGAACGACTAGGATTTTTCAGCCAACAACACATAAATGTCGACTGGGTGTCCACCCCCAACGATGCCCCGCTTCGTGTAGAGAATGCCGGCGTCCATTACCCCATCGATGGCCTGGTGATGGAAAAACCTGATCTTTTACTCGTTAGCCCGCTGCCCGACCCACATTTTCGTTTGTATAGCTTGAATCACCTTCCCATGGTTTACGCGAGAAGCGAAGCGGCCTGGGTCCCTTACCTTAAAGCCGTCTTGGTTCAGCACCATGTCATCCCAACGACGCTTACCGCGCTGGGTATTTCACAAATCAAGGAACACTGGCAGCAAAACACGCTGCCTTGGGTTGTCGTATCACTCACCGAATATTACCAACTAAGACACGTGGTGCCCCACACCACGATTCTCGCATTTCTTGGAGCCGCCACCGGTCCCATACCCGTCACGGTGATTACCGGGGTCAATAAAAATGCCCTGGCATTTGTCAGCGCCATCAACCTCGCCTTATGGTATCTCTATACAACCAAACCAGACGTCATTGCGTCGCTGCTTAGCCCTTCTACGCCCACAACCGGGCGTATCCTGGCCCAGGCCCTCCATTATCATTACTGGCCTAATACCGTAGTGATTACGCAGTCACTCTACCAGCGGGGCCAATCGCTCTTCGGCACAGCGAAATCCTGGCCAAGTTACGCCACCAGCGTGAATGTGAAACTCGCACAAGCGGCCCTGACTCACTGGCCCGCTTGAGAATCACGCAACATCTGCATCAAAACCAAATCCACCGATCCCTCGAGTCGTCCGTTGGCTACCAATCTAGCCACCTTGCGAAAGCCTGCCTTAGTATAGGACCGGATGGCCCTCACATTATCCTCTTGAACCCGCAGGTAGATACGATCTAAGTTCATCGCGACAAATCCCAGCTCTACCACTTCCATTACGGCTTCGGTCCCATATCCCAGTCCCCAGTAGGCTTTGTTGCCAACGGAGATGCGGAGCTCGGCCTCCCGTGTTCGCCAAATAATTTGCTCCAGGGCCACATCGCCAATGAGATTTCCTTCGTTGTCGGTAATAGCGAAATTCATGCGGGATCGATCCCGCATGATGTCGTTCCACCATTGATCTAGCTCATCATTTTCACGTGCCACGCGCCCCGTTAGTCGATTAATTTCAGGGTCCTTATCCCATCCGGCAATCACATGGAGATCTTTGTACGTTAATAGCCGTAAACGGCTACAATTTTTTATCGGGGCCAACACCATTCATCGGTCACCTCACCAGCGTCAAAAAACATCATACAAGATATTCGACAACAATCCTCAAGTCTCCTCTCAAATCGCTTGGATCCTGCCCGACTTTCTTCTGGCAGTTTTGGAAAAACCTTTCGTCGCACTTAAAGCTGTCTCTCTATCCTAATCAACTCCGGTAATTCAGTGCATGGGAATCTGACCGTCCCTAATCTTTAAACTTCCACTATACTGGGATGACGGACCCGAGGTTCAGCACGAAACGAGGAGACCCTGGACCATGATGATCCAAAAGCCAAAAACCACCGCAGACACGGCCGCCATGCTCGAAATGCTGAATCGGGTCTATCATCGCGACCCCACCTGTCACCAAGGCATGGACCGCGAATTCCCTCACCTTTTTGCGCCACAAAACCATGATCACCTGTACTATGTGACGCTGGACCAACGTGTCGTGAGTATGGTAGGCGTATATCCCCAGACCATGCTGCTAGCAGGCCATCCCCTTAAAGTCTGGTCGATCGGATGTGTGGCGACTGACCCCCTTTATGAAAAACGTGGGATCGCGACTGAAATCTTACGCCAGGTCCTAGAAGACGGCCACGATAGGGACATCCCCCTGGCTCTCATCTCAGGGGAGAGAGGACTATACCGACGTTTGAATGCCGTGTCCGTGGGCATCATGATTGAGGCTAACGGAGAAAAAACCGGGTGGCAAAGCCTTGGTTCCCACATGGCGGTGGGCAACCTTAGAGTGCGCCAAGTTGCCGACGCGGATCGCGCTCTACTGGCTTCTCCTTTGGTCTCGTTATATCAAAAACACCCGAGCCGGTTTGTCCGTAGCGCCGATCATATGGCGACGTTGCTTAATGCGCTGTGGTTTCAACGGCCCCGCTATGACCAAAGGCTCTTTGCCATCGAAGCGAGCGGGAGCCTGGCAGGCTATGCTGTAGCATATCGGTCCCTGGCACAACCCAACGCGGTCACCATCATGGAATGGGGAGGGTCTTTACTTGCAATCCTTCCAAGCCTGACCGACATTTTGGAACGATTCGGAGGCCAGACGCTCACGATGAACGTGCCAGCTTCCCTGAAATGGCTCAACCATACCTTTCGAAGCCACGCGATAGAGACCCGAATCCTTCCCCTACAGGGTACCGTCCGCGTACTCAACGGGTCGGCTCTGTTCTCGAACCTTCGCCCCCTCATTCGAGAAAATTTTGGAGTGGACCTGCATCTTAACGAGTCCCGCGATGGAATGTGGCGGGGCACCGGTCCCGACGGCTCCGGACTCGCACTGACTTTATCCGAGATACCCCCGTATCTCTTTAATCCCTACCCGGGCTTGTCCTTGCCGATGGCATGGACCCACGACCTCAACTTCATCTAAAAAATACGCAAAAATCCCTCTATAAGGCGTTCTATTTCGTGCCCGACCACCAAAAATCCTTGTACTTTCCCGAGGGTTCGGTTGTACCTGAATCTTCGCAAATTGGATCGGTGGTCCATACCTTTGGAAGCAGGAATTTTCATAACACACCGCGAATACTCTTGTGTTTACTACTATGGTTTTGGGAGGTATCCCCTGATGAACAAATGGGCAGTGTCGCTTGCGGCGGCAGGCCTACTGTCAGCTGGTTTGGCGGGTTGTGGAAGCGCCCCCTCGGCAACTGGCAGTACTCCCCTCGTTGAAGCGATTGGACAAAATCCCGATAACTTGACTCCCGCTCTAGGTGCCTTGGCTGTGGACAATACACCGACGTCCTTGATGGATATGGGGCTCATGTATTTGACGCCCCAAGACACTTGGGCCCCCGGTATTGCCAAGAGTTGGAGTGTCTCAAGCAATGGCTTGAATTACACGTTTAACCTGAACCCAAAGGCTACCTGGTCCGACGGTAAGCCGGTCACATCGGCCGACGTCGTGTACACCTGGCACTACATGACCAATCCAAAGATCAAAATTCTTTACAACACGGGTTGGAATTACGTCAAAAGCGTGGTAGCTGAAGGCGCCCACAAAGTCGTCTTTCATCTAAGCCGACCCTACGCCCCGTTTTATTCCACGGTCGGTGGCACCACCATCGTACCTAAACACATCTTCGATAAATGGACCGCCAACCAAATTAATCACGGGATTTATGACAAAGGCACTCCCGTCGTCTCTGGACCTTATGTCATGACCAAGTGGGTTACAGACCAGCAACTCACCTTTGCTCCGAATCCGCATTGGTGGGGACCGCCGGTGAATATTAAGAAGATTATCGTGCAAATCGTGCCGAACACCAACACCCAATTTAACATGCTAGCCACAGGTAAATTAACCATGGGGGGCATCCCCTCGACAGACATTTCCCAAATTGGCACCCTACACAACTACAACATCATTAAGCCGCTGGGAGCCACCTATAACCTGATCCAACTGGACGAGAATAACTTCCTGAAAAACGTTGTAGTGCGGCGCGCCTTAGACTACGCGACACCGAAGCAACAAATCGTCAGCAAGATCATGCATGGCCAAGCGGTGGTCGCTCACGGCGACCAGGTTCCGGGAGGGTACTTCTATGATCCGAATGTCCCGCATCGCACCTTTAGCCTGAGCAAAGCCTCTCAGCTATTGGCCTCGCAAGGCTTCACCAAAGGTGCCGGGGGATGGCTCTACAAGAATGGCAAAGAACTCAAGATCCCGATTTGGACGGGCGCCACATCGCATAGTGAAGTCAACATTGCTCAGGTTGTCTCCCACGAGTGGGAACAAATCGGCGTGTATGCTCCCGTGCATACGGCCGGATGGTCCATCGTCTTTGGTAACGGCACGCCTCAAAACCCCGGCCCTCAGGTCAATGGCAAAGACGAAGCTCTCATCTTCTCTTGGGGCCAAGGCGTGTTCCCCGACAACACCATCGACTTCAACTCGAAGTATGTGCCGAAGAGCCCGTTACAGCCATCACCCCAAGAAAATGGGGAGCGTTATGTGAACCCTCAGATGAACGCGTTACAGGCTCAGGGTGTCACGCTATCGAGCCGTCCTGCACGCCGCGCGGTCTATGACAAGATCCAACTCCTCGAGCAAAAAACCTTGCCCGTCATCTTCTTATTCTGGTATAAGACGGACACGGCAATTTCAAAGAATTTGCAGGGGTATGTGCAAACCACGTTTGGCACCTCGCCCGTATGGGATTGGTCCTTAAAGTAGACAAAGCGCCACATGATAACGATGAGTGCCTGAGGGCGACGTCATTCTGTCGCCCTCAGCCCTCTTGAAAGGAGGATGACCATGGCTAAATACGCGTTGCAACGTTTCTTGGAAGCCATTCCGCTCTTGTTTTTGGTGACCATCGTCACCTATTTCATTATGAACCTGACGCCCGGGGGCCCTCTGGCGGTATACCTACACAACCCGCATGTTACTCAATCGCAGATTGCCGTACTCGCCAAGCAACTGGGCTTGGATCAGCCTTGGTATGTCCGATACTTTAAATGGCTGTGGTCGTTGCTACATGGAAACTGGGGATATAGTTACTTTAGTGGCCAACCCGTCATCCAATTAATCGGTCAACGGCTTCCTAACACCCTGATCTTGATGGGTTCAGCCTTTTTGGTGTCACTGAGTTTAGGTATTCCGCTGGGTATCTACTCCGCTACCCATCAATATTCGCTATTTGATTACATGTTTTCTTTTGGATCGTTTTTTGCTTGGGCGATGCCGAGCTTCTTCTTTGGCTTGTTGCTCCAAATGATCTTTGCCGTAAAACTCGGATGGCTTCCCGTAGCTGGGATGTATTCGGCGTTTTATCCCCCGTCATTTTTAGAACTGATCCGCCATCTCATCCTACCCACCATGGTTCTTGGACTGGGAAGCCTCGCAGGTTGGAGTCGTTTCATGAGGTCTGGACTGCTTGAGGTGGTGCGCCAAGACTATATTCGCACTGCGAAAGCTAAGGGGCTGAAAGAACGCCGCGTCATCCTCAAACACGCCCTAAAAAATGCGTTGCTGCCTATCGTCACCATTATTGGGATGGACCTCCCCGCGTTCTTTGGAGGGGCGGTTATTACCGAGGAAATCTTCGCATGGCCGGGCATGGGCCGCCTGTTTCTAACGTCTTTAAACGACCGAGATTACCCGATTCAAATGGCCGCTTTACTCATTAGCGCTGCGCTCTTAATTCTTGGTAATCTTCTCGCAGACCTTGCCTATGGTTTCTTAGATCCGCGCATCCAATATAATTAAGTGAGGTGAGGTTCTTGGCTACCGCGAATGTACCTCCATTGGAAGACGAATTAGCAACAGACCCGATGGGAGATGTTCAAACATCTGGATTGCGTCGCTTTTGGCGTCGCTTTTCACGGCATAAACTCGCCCTCATTGGGCTCGGGATTTTGGTATTCTTGCTTCTCGTAGCGATTTTCGCACCCCTGTTGACTCCTTATAGCCCCACCACCCCGAATCTCACGCAAGTGCTACTGCCCCCAAGTGCGGCACACCCCCTTGGCACCGATGAATTGGGACGAGACGTCCTAGCACGTCTCATGTACGGAGGACGCATTTCCTTTCTCGTGGGGTTTCTATCCATGGTGATTGCCACATCCATTGGCGTGGTGTATGGCGCCACGGCGGGATACTTAGGGGGCATTTGGGACCGCATCATGATGCGGTTTGTCGACTTGGTCATGTCATTCCCTGCGATCTTCCTCCTCCTGATCGTGCTGAACTTAACGGGATCCAACGCATCAGTGGGTCTCATGATTCTCTATCTCGGTCTTTTCGGCTGGACCGGATTATCCCGTATTGTCCGCTCTCAAGTCCTATCCCTTAAGACCAACGAGTATGTGGAGGCGGCTCGAGCGCAGGGCGCTAGCACCAGGCGAATCCTCTTTAAGCACGTCCTACCCGGTGCCATGGCGCCGGTATGGGTCTCTGCGGCCTTTGGTGTGGCCGGGGCGATGCTAGCTGAGGCCTCGCTGGACTTCTTAGGATTTGGCCTTCAACCCCAAATACCCTCGTGGGGCAACATGCTCGATTCCGCCGAGAGCTATATTGTGACTCACCCGTTATTGATTCTGGCCCCTGGGATCGTCATTACCATCGCCGTGGTAGCCATTAACTTCGTGGGGGATGCCCTTCGAGACGCCCTCGATCCACGGTCGACGGCCGGTATGCAGCGCATCGGCTAACGCTCCGGCCCCGACGGTGACGGACGAGATGCCACACATGGTTGACGCGACTTGGTGAAATGGGTACTTTTTAAGGTATGATCGAACAGGACCGTTTTTGGGTTATGAGGCACGGACGTCCCAACGTACCCCGCAACCCTGCTTTGATGGATCGTCACGAATTTAACCGATATTTGGACGCCTACGACGCCGCGGGACTATCTGATCAAGAGGATACCCGCCTTAGGCTTCTCTATGCGAAGTGGCCTGAGCCCGACGTCATTATCTCGTCCGATCTCCCGCGGGCGTTGGCCACGGCCCACTTGTTTGCACGGCACCACGAGGTGGTGACGAGTCCTCTCTTACGCGAAATCCCGGTAAGGCTTCCCGACGACTCCACCAAATTTCTCCGCGGGCGATGGCCAACAGAAGTCTGGTGGACGTACCTGCGATACCATTGGTTCAAAAACCAAGAGCCCGAAGGCCGAATCCGATCGGCCGAGCGAGCTCTATCTGCGATTCAATTCATCGCCCAACATCGCCAACCGAGAGCCCGCCTCGCTGTGGTATCGCACGCTGGGTTCTTACTCCTCATGGTAAATCTCATGCAACGCAGGAGCCAGGTCGGCGGTCGGCGCCTGCCCCACATCGGGTATGGCGAACCCACCCCTTACTACTGGCGCTAGAGGGTCAACCCTAACCCTTGGATGGCGTTTTTGACTTGATCCATGCCTTCGCCCGTACGATTCGAGACTAAAAATACCGCTCCCTGGTACAACTCCTCTAATCGTGCCTTTCGCTCTCTACGCTCCGTCTGATTCAATTTGTCGACCTTGCTCGCCACCACAGCCAAATAGAGATTGCGGTCATAAGCCCATCGTTTAACCATCATCTCCTCCTCTTGAGGGTCACGTCGCACGTCTTGAATGAGGATACCGCCGATTAATGGTTGGCGCGTGGTCAAATACGCCTCGACGGCCTGACCAAATCGCTCACGCTGGGCCATAGACACTTTCGCATAACCAAACCCCGGAAGGTCGACGATATACCATCCCTTCATGGGGAAAAAATTGATACGTTGCGTGCGTCCCGGTGTGGAACTAGTGTGCGCTATCTTAGCACCAACCAGACGATTGATGAGCGATGACTTCCCCGAGTTGGATCGCCCCATAAAGGCCACTTCAATTTTCCCATCACGAGGCATATCTTTGGATTCTAGCGCCGATGCGGCAATCGGGCTACGTTTAGGCACTAGGTGACTCCAAAGCCAAGGCCAGCACTTGGTCTAAATCCGTGACCAAGTGGATATCGAGCGCCCGCTTGACGTTATGAGGTAGCTCTTCTAAGTCTGGCTGATTATCCTTCGGAAGAATGAGTTCCCTGATCCCGACCCGGTGTGCTGCCAATGTTTTTTCTTTAATGCCCCCCACCGCTAACACTCTTCCGCGAAGCGTAATCTCTCCGGTCATTGCCAAGTTCGCCTTGACCGGTGCTCCTGTCAAGGCCGACACCATGGCCGTCGCCATCGCAATCCCCGCCGATGGTCCATCTTTCGGAATGGCGCCCTCCGGAACATGGACATGGAGATCCCATTTTTCGTGAAACGTCGATTCGACCCCTAACGCTTCGGCTTTGGCACGGATGTAGCTAAAGGCTGCGCGCGCCGATTCTTGCATCACGTCCCCCAGTTGGCCGGTCAACGTCAATTGGCCCTTACCAACCATGGTGGTCACTTCGATGGGCATCACATCGCCGCCAGTTTCCGTGACGGCAAGCCCCGTGACCAATCCGGCCTGACTTTGCGATTCCGCATTCTGATGATGCACCTTCTGATGACCCAGATATTTCGTAAGATTACCTACGGTCACCCGCACCCTTCCCTGATGCCCCTTGACGATTTCGCGTGCTACTTTGCGGCACACCGTGCCCAATTCCCGCTCTAATTGGCGCACCCCCGCTTCACGGGTATAGTGACGGATCAGGTTTCGTAAAGCTGCCCCACTCAGTTCTACAGGTTTCCCTTCGAGACCATGGGCAGCCAATTGTTTGGGCCACAAGTATTGCATGGCGATGTGCAGTTTCTCTTCTTCGGTGTACCCAGGGATGACTATCGTCTCCATACGATCCAGTAAAGGGCGAGGGATAGTATGAAGCACATTGGCGGTGGTGATGAACATCACCCGGCTCAAGTCGAAGGGGATCTCGATGTAATGGTCGGAAAATCGGTTGTTTTGTTCGGGATCCAGCACCTCCAGTAACGCCGCCGACGGGTCTCCTCGGAAATCCATCGCCATTTTATCCACTTCATCCAACAAAAACAGAGGGTTCTTCGTTCCTGCCTGCTTCATTCCTTGAAGAATGCGACCAGGCATCGCACCGACATAAGTTCGTCGATGGCCTCGGATCTCGGCTTCATCGCGTACACCGCCAAGTGATACTCTAACAAAATTGCGTCCGGTGGCCCGCGCAATCGACCGGGCCAGGGAGGTTTTACCGACACCGGGAGGGCCTACCAAGCAAAGAATCGGGCCCTTAAGCTCTGGAGCTAGTTGCCGCACCGCAAGGTATTCTAGGATCCGATCCTTGACCTTCTTCAGTCCATAATGATCTGCATCCAAGATGGCCTCAGCGTCCTCGACTTCAATCCTTTCATCGGTTTCCGTCCCCCAAGGTAAACTTAGGAGCCAGTCTACGTAAGTGCGGACGACCACCGCCTCGGCCGCCATCCCAGACATCTTGGAGAGACGGTCGATTTCGCGCTCTATTTTTTCTGAAACCTCTGGGAGCAGGTTTTCCGTGTTTTTAAGGCGTTCTCTCAGCTCTTCAATCTCGGACGCCTGTTCGTCGCGCTCTCCCAATTCACGCTGAATAGCTTTGAGTTGCTCACGCAGATAGTACTCTTTTTGCGTACGCTCCATCTGTTTGCGCACCCGAAAACTAATCCGTTTCTCGATCTCCAAAAGCTCCATTTGGCGCGCAAGGATGTCCGAAACCTTGTTGAGGCGATCCTCGACCACAAACGTTTCTAGAACCTCTTCTTTTTCCGGGGTCCTCACATCCAAGTAACTAATAATGGTATCGGCAAGACGGCCGGGATCTTCGATGTTCATGCTCAAAGAGGCTTCTCCCGGCATCTTCTTGGTATTCTTTATGTACACCTCGAATTGTTCCACCACGGCATGCATCAACGCTTCTACTTCGTCCGTGAGGGTCCCCTCTTCAGAGACCTCTTCCACTTCGGCGCGGAAATATTCCCCGGCGTCTTCCACCCGATGCACCGTTGCCCGCGTGCGTCCTTCCACGACCACCTTGGATCCGCCGCTGGGCATCTTGAGGAGTTGCTTAACTTCCCCAATGACCCCCACGTCATAGAGATCGTCAACACCCGGCAAATCGAGCCGGGTATCCTTCTGGGCTACGAATACCAGTTCGCGCCCATCTAGCATCGCCTGCTCCAAGGCTTTCAAACTTCGATCCCGACCCACTTCCAGTGGGACGACCATAAAGGGAAACACAAGCACTCCCCGTAAGGGGAGCAACGGCATTTCTGTGCGAGGCATAAGCAACCCCCCAAGCAAGATTCGTGCATTAGTTCTTTATTGTACCATTATCCCAGTAACCCCGGCTACCGACGAGTCTCGCCAACCCGACTCGTCGGTGCCTTCGGACCACGCCACGTGATTCAGGCTTGCCCCTGCGGGATAGAGGCAGAGCTAGCAGTAGCGGTGAGCAAATCGACTTGGGGTACCATGGTCCCTCTGTGAGTCTCTTCATCAAACTCGGTTGCCAACGTCAGAACATCGCGGAGGGTTTGCACGGTGATAACTTGAACCTCCATTTGGCTAAATATTTCTTGCCAGTTGTCTTTCGGGATCAAAACCCGTTTACAACCCGCCTGAGCGGCGGCTTGGACCTTGGCCACCACCCCGCCTACGGGCTTCACGAAGCCACGAATCGATAATTCGCCGGTCATCGCTAACCGATTGTCACAAGGTTTTTGGGTAATGGCCGAAAAGAGCGCGGTGGCAATCGAGACCCCCGCCGACGGTCCGTCCAACGGGACCCCACCGGGGAAATTTACATGGAGGTCATATTGACTCGTATCAAGACCCATCTGGTGCTGAAGCACGGTCAAGACATTTTCCACCGAGCTACGTGCCATCGATTTACGTCGGATGGTACGGCTGGCTCCCCCCATTTCCTCCTCATCGACCACGCCAGTCACAAAGAGGTGACCTTCGCCACTCACCACCGGATGTGCCACGGCTTCCACCTCAAGCACCGTGCCCATGTTAGGTCCATAAACCGCCAGTCCATTCACCATCCCCACGAAGGGCTCGACACCGACCTTCTTTTCTGGTCGCGGATTATAATGCCCACTCTGGATAACCCACTCCACATCGGGTTGGGTGATGACGTGTCGATTTTCCGTCAGTCCCAACCCTGCCGCAATTTGGATCATATTGACCGCTTCCCGCCCATTGGTGGCGTACTGTTTCACCACATCCAACGCTCCGCGTTCGACGTCAACCCCCATCCGTTTTATCGCATTTGCGGCAATGGTGTAGACTTCCTCGGGCAATAGTCCCCGAAAGTAAATCTCCACGCATCGGGAACGGATGGCTGGGGGAATCTCTTGAGGCTGCCTGGTGGTCGCCCCCACCAACCGAAAATCGGCTGGCAAACCATTCTCAAAGATGTCTTGAATATGAATCGGAATGTTGTTGTCCTCCGAGTTGTAATAGGCCGATTCTAAAAACACCTTACGATCTTCGAGAACCTTTAGTAACTTGTTCATTTGGATCGGATGCAATTCCCCGATTTCATCAATAAACAAGATCCCACCATGCGCCTTGGTTACCGCGCCCGGCTTAGGTTGTGGTACACCAGCCATGCCCAAAGGTCCTGCCCCTTGATAAATGGGGTCATGCACCGACCCAATTAAGGGATCCGCGATCCCGCGCTCGTCGAATCGCGCGGTCGTCGCGTCCAATTCGAGAAATTTAGCATCCGGCAGAAAAGGACTCCACGTGTTGCTCTTTGCTACATCCAACACCAGCCTGGCCGCCGCGGTCTTTCCCACGCCCGGAGGCCCGTATAAAATAACGTGCTGGGGGTTCGGCCCGCATAAGGCCGCTTTTAAGGCACGCACCCCATCCTCCTGCCCAATAATTTCCTCAAATCGACTCGGTCGGGTTTTTTCCGATAAGGGCTCGGTGAGATGGATCGCGCGCAATCGTCGAAGTTTCTCAATCTCTTTTTTAGAATCTCGCTCCACAGCGACCTTGTTGCCCTGTTGCGATTTAAGCAGGTTCCAGAAATAGAGACCAATCACTATCGCAAAGAAAAATTGTATGAAGGTGGCGATGTTTGCAAAGTTCATCGCGACCCTCCTTTCCGCGAACCGTGATTTCTTGGGAACGGTTGAGGCTCGCACACGTAGTGTCCCCAATTGCGTCCAGCATTTGATGACCAAATCATGGACGAGGACCCTCTTCCAAAGTATGCCCAGGATTCCCAGGGTTTAGGCACCGACGCCAAGAGCCCCCGGGTCTGCCCCGGGAGCTCTTGGTTATAAAATGTTGTGCTCTATTTAGGCGGTCTCTTCTTTTTGTTTCTTGGACCGTGGCTTCGCGCGATCTTGGGTCGTCACTAAAAGAGGTTCCTCATGGTTTTCGATCACTTCTCGCGTCACCACGCATTTGGCAATGTCTGTACGACTCGGCATGTCGTACATCACTTCCAACATGATATCCTCAATGATCGCCCGCAAAGCACGCGCTCCAGTATTCCGCCGCATCGCCTCACGCGCTACCGCTTTGACCGCTTCTTCTTTAAACTCGAGCTCCACGTTGTCCATTAAAAGCATCTTTTGATACTGCTTAACCAACGCGTTTCGCGGTTCCGTAAGAATCTGCACCAACGCCGGCTCATCCAACGCGTCCAAGGTCACGGTCACGGGTAATCGGCCCACAAACTCCGGAATCAACCCAAATTTCAATAGGTCTTCCGGCATAATTTTGGCTAAAACATCCCCAATGTTGCCGTCCGCGCGGGATTGAATTTCCGCGTTAAAGCCTAGGCCCTTACGGCCAATGCGGCTCTTAATAAGTTTGTCGATGCCATCAAAGGCTCCACCCACAATAAACAAGATATTGGTGGTGTCGATCTGAATGAATTCTTGATGCGGGTGTTTACGGCCACCCTGCGGTGGAACCGACGCCACCGTGCCCTCGAGAATCTTCAGCAACGCCTGCTGAACGCCCTCACCCGAAACGTCTCGTGTAATTGATGGGTTTTCAGATTTCCGGGCAATTTTGTCGACTTCATCGATGTACACGATACCTTTTTCGGCCTTCTCGACATCGTAGTCAGCGGCTTGGATGAGTTTCAAGAGAATGTTTTCCACGTCTTCTCCGACATATCCCGCTTCGGTTAAAGAGGTGGCATCCGCGATCGCAAACGGTACGTTGAGGATCTTGGCCAGCGTCTGCGCCAAAAGCGTCTTCCCCGAACCGGTCGGCCCCAGCATCAAGATATTGGACTTTTGTAGTTCAACATCATCCACTTTGTTTCCGAGGTTAATCCGCTTGTAGTGATTGTAAACGGCCACGGACAACGTTTTTTTAGCACGGTCCTGACCGATGACATACTGATCCAGAATCGACCGGATTTCTTGGGGCTTTGGAATGTCCTTGAGTTCAAATTCGACGTCATCACTTAGCTCTTCTTCAATGATCTCAGAGCAAAGTTCAACGCACTCATCACAAATATAGACACCTCCGGGACCGGCAATCAGACGTTTGACCTGATCCTGGTATTTGCCGCAAAATGAGCATTTGAGTTGCCCTTTTTCATCAGTGAACTTGAACATACATGCCCCCCCTTATCCGGCCCCATGCGAACATTGAGATGAATTACCGTGATTTCCCACCCTAATCGTGGGAATCTTTCTCGGTCGACGCGTCCTTATCCCCTGTCACACGCGTCCGTGGCGCCACCACTTCATCAATTAAATGATATGCACGGGCCTCTTCTGCAGTCATCCAGTAGTCACGTTGGGTTTCTTCTAAAATTTGCGACACTGAATGGTTCGTGTGGTGTCCCAATATTTTAGCCAATGCTTCCCGGCTTCTCAAGAGTTCCTTCATTTGAATTTCAACATCCGTCGTCTTTCCACCGAGGTTGTTAATCCAAGGTTCATGAATCATTACGCGAGCATTGGGTAGGGCAAATCGCTTGCCCGGAGACCCACCGGCCAGTAACAAGGCTCCCATGCTTGCGGCCATGCCTACGCACGTCGTAGAAACTTGAGGCTTAATGTACTGCATCGTGTCGTAGATACCAAGTCCCGCACTGACAGAACCTCCGGGGGAATTCACATAGATCTGTATATCCCGCTCCGGATCATCACTTTCCAGGAATAGAAGCTGTGCCACAACCAGATTGGCGACATCGTCATCAATGGCACTCCCTAAAAAGATGATTCGTTCTTTCAATAATCGTGAATAGATATCGTACGACCGTTCGCCGCGGTTGGTCTGTTCGACCACCATAGGCACCAAATAACTCATATTCTTCCTCCCCGTAAAAGCTTACGATGGGTCAGCCGCGTCTGGCTTCACCCCAGCGAGATATTCGCTAGCCTTGGATAACAAAATATTTTCTCGCAAGGCGTTAAATTCGCCGCGATCCCGAAATAACTTGATGATATTCGCGAGAGGCTGCTTATACATCTCGGCCAGCGGTCGTATCGATGCAACGACCTCGTCGTCGGTTACCGTCATGGTCTCTTGTTTGGCAACCGCTTCGAGCAGCAATTGATCCTTGACGCGTTCTTCTGCCTGCGGCCGCAATTCCGCTTGGAGTTCCGGCAGTTGCATCTGGCGGCTTTCAAGGTACTCGTCCAAGGAGGCTCCCATGCGCGCTAACCTATTCTGAAGTTCTTGCAGTTGATTTTGCATCGTATCCGTAACCAAAGTTTCTGGCAACTCCATTGCCACGCGCTCTTTTAGTTTACCCAGAATCTCAGCCAATCGTTCATCCCTGGCTTGGCTCTCAATTCGGTTCTTTACGGTATTCGCCACGCGCTCCCGCAATTCCTGCAAAGACTCCAAGCCCAGGCCCTTGGCCAAATCATCATCCACCGGCGGTACTTCAGAACGCCGATTTTCTAGGACTTCAATCTCGAAACGAACGTCTTTGCCCGCCAGCGAAACGTCCGGGTGGGACTCTGGATATGTCAGCCGAATGGTTTGGGATTGACCGACGTTGAGCCCAATCAATTGAGGTTCTAGTCCCTCCACGACGGTTCCGCTGCCTACCTCGATGGCAAAGGACTCGTCATCGACAAAGGGCTCGTCCGATTCATCATCCTCTAAATATCCTCGGAGTTTAACCGTAATGTGGTTTCCCAACGATACCGGTTCTTCGTCGGCCGGCACGATTTGTGCCTGGTCACGTGCTAGAGACCCTAATTCCGCCTCAATATCTTCGTCGGTGACATCGCGTTCAATCAAAGGTTCCGCCAGAAGATCCGTGTAATCTCCCAACGTAATTTCGGGCTTGGACTCCACCTCAATGGCAAATTCAAAAGGCGATCCATCTTCGAGAGTAACAATATTAATGCGTGGTTCCGCGACGGGTTCAACGGCAGCTTCTTTCAAGGCTTCCACGTAACGCTTTTCCACAAGTTTTTGGGCAGCCTCTTTGAGCAGTACATCACGGCCAACCATTCGCTCGAAAATGGGCCGGGGAACTTTCCCGCGCCGGAATCCTGCAATGTTGTACCGCGACGCCACCGTTCGAAAGGCCGCATCCATAGCGGCCGACACATCAGCCATGTCAATCGTAACCGAAACTTTGGCGACCGAATTTGGTAGCCGTTCTAATGCCACTTCCATACCTTGTTGATCCTCCCCTAACCCGTTACAATTCAACCCATTATAGCACGCGTATTCTGCTCTGCAACAAAACGAGAGGCGCAACCCTCGCCTCTGAAATTGGAGCGGAAGACGGGATTTGAACCCGCGACCCTCGCCTTGGCAAGGCGATGCTCTACCACTGAGCTACTTCCGCGTATGATGGTGCGAGGGAAGGGACTTGAACCCTTACGCCTTACGGCACGAGATCCTAAGTCTCGCATGTCTGCCATTCCATCACCCTCGCGAATGGTGCGCCCGGTAGGATTCGAACCTACGACCTGCGGATTCGAAGTCCGTCACTCTATCCACTGAGCTACGGGCGCGAGAGAAAAAATCCCGGTTATCCCGGGGGTGAAATTTGGGGTGAATGAGGGGACTTGAACCCCCGACCCCCAGGGCCACAACCTGGTGCTCTAACCAGCTGAGCTACATCCACCGTATTAAATTTTGACCTCCATCACACCAAAACTCTTGGAGGACGCTACGAAGTATACTACGAGATGAGGAAAATTGCAAGCGGCGTTCGCGACGTGTCACGGTGTCTCCCGACCCAGCGGTATGACGCCCTAAACCAAGAAGGACCGCTCCATCGAACGACGAAGCGGCGCCTCTTTGGGATAAAAACTGATTATGGCGTTATCCTAACCATTCTGCTAAGTGCTCTTTAATCCGTTGGGCGAGGGCACGGTTGATACCTTGCGTCTCTTTGGTCTGCCGCGTGAATCGGGCCACCTCTTCCACCGGATGGGCATCAAGCCAAGCCACCGTGCGGTCGGCCAATGCATCGTCCACAATCGTCGCAATCGGTTGCGTGTAATATTGCACCATGGCATGAGGGTACTTTTGAAGCATTCGGTCCCAATTGACCTCGATGCTTTCCCACGCGAGACGCTCGGCATCGGAATTGCTCAAAAGTTGCCCCATAGCGAACGCGCCATCTTGAACCCGAACTTCTGAAGACTGGTAGACTTCCAGGGTTCGATGAATCTCTTCGGGCTTAGTGAACCGAGCCAATGCATCCAAATAGCGCGACTCCTCTTGCGGATTGGTTGGATTCTTGAACTGGTGGTACATCAATTCCCACTCCCTGGATCCCCCCGCAACGGCAGCCACTGCAGCCAGCGCCGTCAGTAATTCGGCCGGTGCCTGTTCTTGCCCTTGCACATGTGAGAGCCATCGCCGTCGCGCTTCTTCCCGAACCCCCGCATCGCCGCCGGTAGTCCCCAGGAGCTGCATTAATAAGGCCCGTAGACGTCCTAGCCTCACATCTTCATGCGATCCCGGCTCCCATCCCAACTTTCGAAACATCGGGCCTGCAATGTCTTGAATCAAGGATTGTAGCGCAGGGCGGCTCGATGCATCGGATATGCGATGCAAGAGAGATAAACCTGGAGTGACCGCACCCCACACGTCGGGGTCTTCCTCTTCTGTCATCATTCTCCACAGCGCGATGGCGTGAGAGAGTGGCAGCGCATCCGCCTCTACCGCAGCCCACACATCATCCACCAAGCCGTAGCGCTCAATCGGGGTTAGCCATGAAAAATGTGTGACCAAGCGTTGCCAGAGATTTTGATCATACGCCACGCGATAAAATCCCCAGCCTCCTTGATTAGCCAGTAGCGCCACCATATCCGCGGGAACAGGGATTTCAATCGGGCTCTCGCCCAACAGCAAACGAACCGTTTCTTGTTCTCCCGTGCTACGGCGAATTCCGACGGTTATCGGCACCTGCCATTGCCCGGTTCCATCACCGCGGTAACGAAATTGGCGTTGCGTCAAGGTCACCGTGCGTTGGTCGGTGCTCAAAGTCGCCGTAATTAGCGGGTAACCTTCTTGAAACACCCAAGAATCCATGATGGACCGCACCGGTTGGCCTGAGGCCGCCTCGAGGGCGTCCCATAAATCGCTCGTCTCGGTGTTGTGATATCGGTGTTTTTCGAGATATTGGCGAATGCCCTGCCGAAACACATCGGGCCCTAAAAATTGTTCGAGCATTCGTAATACGGCTCCACCCTTTTGATAGGTGAGTACGTCAAACATGCCCCAAGATTCAACGGGTCGTCCCACGGGATATTCAATGGGTCGGGTCGAGACCAACCCGTCAACGTGTAAGGCATAACCGCGTCCGTGACTAAAGATGGTCCATATATCCCATTCGGGATGGAGTGCATCGGTCGCTAATAATTGCATAAACGTCGCAAATGCTTCATTGAGCCAGATCCCATTCCACCAGCGCATGGTCACCAAATCGCCAAACCACATGTGGGCCGTTTCGTGAGCAATCGTGGCCACCACATTGGCGCGTTCCATCGGTGAGGATCGCTCTCGATCGATTAACAACAACTCTTCTCGGTAAATAACACAGCCGAGGTTTTCCATGGCACCGGCAGCAAAATCCGGTACCGCCACATGGTCCATCTTATCCCCAGGATAAGGAATCCCAAAATACTCTTCAAAAAATCGCAAGGTGTCGACAGCGGCCTCTTCCGCGACCTCCGCAAGATGGCTCAAACTCGGGCGAGCCGCTATCCGGACCGGGGTCTTTCCAACCCATTGAGAATCCCCTAATGCAAGGGGCCCAACCACCAGGGCCACCAAATACGTGGACATGGGGATCGTATCGGCAAAGGTCACACGACGCTTGCCTTGGTTGTCAATGGCATTGGAAACCTCTCGGGCGTTCGACAACGCCACGAGGTCCGCATCCACCATGAGTGTCACTCCAAAGACCGCCTTAAATTCGGGCTCGTCCCAGCCCGGAAATATTTGGCGGGCATCGGTTGCCTCACAGTGCGTTGACGCGATGATCATGGAGTCGCCATCCGGGCCCTGTACCGTGGTTCGATAAAATCCCCGCAAGTCGTTACCGAGCACCCCATCATAGTGAATCTCAAGCACCCCATCTCCCGTTGCGAGGGGCTTTGGCCAATGAAGAGTTACCTGTTCTTCGGAAGCATTATAGGAAACGCTGCCGGATATGTCGGACCCATTCCCATCTTTAAAACGCACCGTGTTAAGGGTCAAATTCAACGCGTTAAGCACCATCTCAGAGATATTCTCTCGAACTTTTATATCAATGAGGGCTATGCCATGAAACGTGCCTTGATTCAAATCGGGAGTAATTTCCAACTGATATCGACTGGGCACTACAGTGTGCGGCAGTCGATAGGGAGGACGTTCACTCATACTCATATAATCCCTCCTAATCTATGTAGATCTCCTGGGACAACTCTCTAGAGCGTGCAGTTGCAGGAGGTTAAAACCCACCCTACCTTATGGCAATACGTCTAGACCTATTCGCCTTTAATCTTACGATTCCTGC
This sequence comes from Bacillota bacterium, assembly GCA_021795465.1. Classification (GTDB taxonomy): domain Bacteria; phylum Bacillota; class Sulfobacillia; order Sulfobacillales; family Sulfobacillaceae; genus JAKADJ01. The sequence goes on along the minus strand of JAJYPK010000009.1, from coordinate 18,845 downwards.
TGAGTGCGGCTCAACAAAAATAATTGTGATCAGGGCAATCCCATGACACACCAGACGGACGTTCGGCGTAAATCATAAAAATTGAATCACGCATCCGTGTCAATTTGACCCACCGCCGTGAGTCTACGCGACCACAATCGACGTAACTCTGATCAGAGCAGTCGCAGCAAACAGAATGGAAAGTCCTACCCGATGGACTGAATCCTCGTGCTAGGACACCTCGTCCCGCATCATGGTTCGGATTCAGGAGACTTCAGAATTACGGACGACCTAATCGAGCGATGGCAAGAGCACGTCCATCATCTCGGTATTGCGCCATCTACCATCCAACAAGCCCTGCTCCCGCAAAATCCCGACACTATGAAACCCGTGACGAAGATATAACGCCCGCGCCGCCTGATTCTCTGGAAAGAGAGTCAACACAAGCTTATGGAAACCCTGCCGACGAGCTACGGCCAACCCCGTTTGAAGGAGACGCCCTCCCACCCCCATTCGCCGTGTCCGCCGGTCGACGTATATCGACACGTCCGCTACATATTGATACGCGTCTCGTGGACTATAGGGATTTAGCGACAGCCATCCGACCACCCCTAGGGCATCGACCGCCACCAGCACAGGAAAGCGTGCGGAGCGCTCGGTGAGCCACGTCACACGATCTTCCGGCGTCCGTTCTCGGGTCTCCAAAGTAGCCAACCGATCCCGAATGCCCTGGTTGTAGATACGGGCAATGTCTACCCCGTCATTCGGGCGCGCAGGCCGTATATAAAGGACTGGGCGAGTCAGATCCAACGCCATGACGCGCGCCGAAGCAGGACATGCCCCCCGGCCCTCTTGGGACGTCTGGATGACGTAGGGGCTATCCGATGGAGGGTGGTCGTGAAATCCCCATGACAAAAAGTAGTCATGCGCGGTTTCCGTAAAAAGCCAGACCTCCCGAATACCTCGTTGCTGAAGAGATTCCAGAGCGGCCCGGACCAACTGGGCCGCAAATCCTTGTCGACGTGCTTGGGACCTCACTACCAATGACCGCAACAATGCCACCGTACCCCATGACTCCGCCCCCACAGCACCCACAAAGGACTGTCCTTGAACGAGTTTCCAGAAAGTCATGGGAGAGTTATCTGGACGGGGTAAAGCCGCCTCCTCGAGCAAAGATACTATGTCCGAATCGGGACTCAGTAAGACGTCAATGGATACGATCATCAGTCTTTCACCTTCTCCCCGGAAGAAGAATCCCTCATCACGAGGCGGTCCGCCCACGGTGCAGTCGAATTTGACAACCGTTGACCCGACAGGGGATCCAAGGCATCCGCTAGCCAAGCCAAAGCCTGCATCGTCGCGAGGTGCCTCTCGGAGGGTAACTGCAACAGGAGCTCCTCGGCCTGAAGATTGAGGGCTTCTTGTAGCTGGGTTGCTTCGCGCGCCCCGGCATCGGTCAGTCTTACCTGAACATGACGACGGTCCTCGGGGTCGGGATGGCGTTCCACCCACCCTTGAGCACGCAGATCTTCTACCACCCGACTTACCCACGGGGGATCACTTCCGATGCGCGAGGCCAATTCCCGAATGGAGAGTCCCGGATGTTGCTCAAGTTCTGTCAGGATTAAGCACTGCGTCTCCGTGGCGGGCGTACAACAAGCCCACGTTCGACGCTGAAGCTGAGAAAAGCGACGCGCAATCGTCCGAAGCAGATGTATGGGAGTGTCTGGCATGGTACGCCTCCTCGTTCGTAATACAATTAAGATACTCGATAATCATTGTCTTTCACAATGATATGGCATATTTCCTCTGTATAACAGTCGACCGATTAACGTGGTGCGAGGCACACCACGGGGAGGAAGTTCCGTTAAGACATGGTCGCTGAGGTTGCCGGGTAGACCGTGGGCGCCCTCCCCGGTCTTGTGAAAGGCGCTTTCGAGGGTGGTGAGATCCATCCAATCGACGGCCTCATTAACAATCCGGGCCATGTGGCCCGCAGGGATCCATTCATCCACCCGCGGTGGCAGGAGAAACGTGTGATCGTGTGTTACTTTGGTCCGAAACTGCATACAACACCTCCGGGAATTTTCCGTGTAACCCTGTCGCCCGTTCTGACTCTGGGAAGCATTCGACATCGGATGGGAAAAATCGTTTGAGGTATCGAACAAATTTCCATGTGGCAGGAAAGCGAAGTCGCGTGCCGTACGTGCTCATAACGGGAACATTTAGGAGCGCGAACTCCTCCGAATAATTTGTGGACACGTTCCTAGGCTCGTTTTTCGTGAAAACCGCACCGTGTTTACCTTTGAGACTCTATGGTATTTTCCTTTCCGTTACTCGTATGATGACACCATGTCAACCCGGGCGGACGGGCACGTGGGCACCAGGTTATCTGCGGTGTCGTTCTCGGGATTGAGGGCGGTGCTCTCCCACCAGTTGCGGCGCAGGAGGCGAAAATTGTCGGCATGCCATCCCTTGGCCGGTCGGGCAATGCCGCAATATCAGTAGCGGCCGCGCGACTTATTCCAAATGTGCTGTCGCGCTCGGTTGGTCACCTCTTAGGACCCGGCCTTCTTGGGGTGTTTTATGGGCAAGGGTCTACTGCGTGCGCAAGTATTGGTAGAGCGTAGTGCGGCCATGGTACGCGTCCCGTTGTCTGGCCAGGGCAACCCCTTCCCGTTGGCGTTCTCGAATGAGGGAGCCCTCAAACTCCGCGAAGCCCCCATTACCGAGAGAATCGGCCAAGTCTTCCAAAACGCGTCCAGGGCCTCCCCCCAGAGCAGGCCTAAAGGTAAGGACGCCGCCCACTCTTCCAGTTTGTAGAGGGGCGTCCGGTACGTCAGGACGTTGATGACGAGCATCAACAGCACCGCACTCGGCGCAATCCGCGCCCGGCAGGGGTCCCAGGGCATCAACGTATCCGCCACGGCGGTGCCATTTCGCGGGTAATAGTCCGGATTTTTCGTGGTCGGGACGTTCGCGGTCATCGGTGTGTTCATCTATACGTTATTCGACACACACGGCGGCAATCCTTTGCGGACTATTCCGACTATTGCCCGAGAAGTTCTCTTCTTAGATCCATAAATGACATAAATTGACATACGGAGCCTGGGCTATATGAAGCGTAGAAGTAGTTCGGTCCTTTACTGACTGACTTAAGGCCGCCGATTCTAGACAACGACGTCCACCGGGGGTCGGTTGGTCTCCCAGTGGAATAAGTTCCTTCATGGCAATTCCGCTCAATCAAGAAAACTTCTCACACCAGTGAACCGGTCATCGGTGTTTTTCGTTATTGCATTAGGAGGTCGATCAGATGGAGTTAAGAGCAGAATGCGTGAGCAAGACCTATCGCCGGCGAGCGGTGGTGGACGACGTCTCCCTTCAGTTACCGCCCGGCATCACCGGCTTACTGGGTCAAAATGGGGCCGGGAAGTCTACACTCTTAAAGATTCTTGCCACGGTGTTGCCTGTTTCGGCCGGGCAGGTGCACTATGGCCCGTTGAATGGACCCGGTGATTTGACCGAGATTCGTCGACGCCTCGGCTATTTGCCGCAGCAGTTCGGTCTCTATGACCACCAGACAGGACGCGAGTTTCTCGCCTATGCGTGTGCCTTAAAGGGCGTGGCCCCATGGCGCGTTGCGCTAGCCGAAGCGGCGCGACTCATGGAACAGGTCGGATTGGACCCCCAGGCCCGGACCCGGTTAGGGCAGTATTCAGGCGGGATGCGGCAGCGAATCGGACTGGCCCAGAGCCTAATCAACCGTCCCGAACTCCTGATCCTGGACGAGCCTAGCGCGGGGCTCGACCCGGAAGAACGCATCCGCATTTTGAACCTGGTGAGTATGGTCTCCGGGCACGGCCGCATTCTGCTGTCTACGCACCTCGTGACGGATCTCGAACAACTTGCCACTCACATTCTCGTCATGCATCAGGGTAAAATCCTCGCACGAGGGACCCCCCACGAAATCGCTGACCGGGCCACTGGCCATGTTTACCTCGTCACGATGGACAGCGCCCGCTGGTCAGGGATGGCCCCCACGTGGACGGCCCGACAGCGCGATCCCGGCGCGCCGCTGGTGGCCAATGTCCAAGTCCGCGCGGACCAGGTCGTCGTGCGACTGCTCACGGAGGTCGCCCCCGAACCTGATGACATGGACGTAGCGGCGGCTGCACCCACGCTGAGCGACGGATACTTGGCGTTAACGGGGTTCCGCGCTATAGAGGCCCTCCGATGATTGGGCACTCATGGGCTACAAGGATCTCGGCCATGTGGAGTCGGGCCAGGGCGACGCGATGGGGACTCGGTACTTCACTGGGCCTTGTGCTCATGGTGGGGCTATTGTTACGCGTGCGAGCGAGTCATCGCCCCGGCTGGCCCATTGCCTGGGTCTGGCCATCCGACTGGCATTGGGTGGCACTTCACCTGGTCGCAGACCTGGTCACGGTGATCCTGCCGGTGGCCGGCGTGGTGCTCATCATTGGACTGGCGCATGATCTGACCCATCATCGACGCGCACTCTTTGCCGCGTATCCCGTCAGCGCACTGCAAATGGTGGCCGCTCAATGGGCCGTGGTGGCTGGACTCGATGCGGCTTTGCTCATCGTCGCAGACCTCGTGCCGTGGATTGCCGGTTGGACCATGGCGCCATGGACCTTGATGGCGATGGTCTGGCCCAGCATGCTGGCGTTAGGGGGGCTGGCGGCGTTGACAGCGGAGGTGTTCCGAAGCCCGTGGCCAGGACTCCTGGCCGCATGGACTTGGGCGGGGGCATCCATCGCGGCAATGGAATACGCGGTGGCACCGTTGCCCCTGCAGGTGCTGTTCTACTCGGATGCTTACGGCTCAAGCGGCGAGACGTGGGCAAACAGTGCAGTGACCCTGGGGGTAGCCATGGTGCTCTGGGGCGGCGCCGGTTGGATGATGGGACGCGCACGCGCGCAAGGACGGGATGTCGCATGACCGGGCCGTCGTGGTTCACCGCCGGTCGTGGGGTCTTGCATCAGGTATGCCGGTCGCCTGCGATCGTGGCCGCTGGCGTGGGATCTGCGGCTGTCTGGCTGGTGTCCCGCAGCGGCGGGAACACCCAGGTGCCCGCAGCGGCGATGGTAACACTCGTGGCCGTTCATCACACGGCAGCCCACGTAGCCGCGACGGTATTGGGGTTGGCTGTGCCGATAGCGGCTGTCGTCGTGACGCTAGTTGGTCAGCAGACCTTGTTGCAGCACCGCCGAGCCCTGATGGCCGCGTTTCCGGACGCGACAGGGACCCGATCCGCTCATTGGTTCGTTGTCATGATCGGGGTTGCCGTCGGGGTCACGATGGTCGGATCGGCACTGCCTTCTGCGGTGGGTTTACTGGTGGGTCCAGCGCCTATACTTTGGTGGCTCCTGCCCGGTGCAATAGCGATTACCGGCTTGCAGGTCTTTACGGGCGAAATCACCCGACAGCCCTTCGCGGGTTTGGCGACTGGGATCCTGTGGATGGTGGTCTCATTTGGGGCTGAGAATCTCGTGTCAATCCGGCCTCCGCATCCAGTGGCGCTCCTCATGCTCACGCCGGCGACCACCTACCCCCGAAGCGGAGGGCTACAGCACACGGATCTCCTGACAGTGGGTCTCGGGGTGCTGTTCTGGGCGGCGGCGACGGCGGTGGCTCATTACAATCGGAAACAGGGGTGGGACGTATGATGGTATTTGAAGCGGAAGCGCGGCGTTGGGGCGCGCAATTAATGCGGACGCGCTTGGTGTGGTGGCTGGTGTTAGCTTCTGTCGTGGTGCCGCTCTTGGGGGCCCTTGTTGTCGCTCATTTTATGGGGCCTCCGCCGCTTGTCAATTTTGCCGTGTGGGTTGCGGTGCTTCCCTTTTGCCCTTTCCTCTGGATCTATGTAGGCCTGCAGTTGGTGGCCGACGACGAGCCCATCGAAGTCGGGGCGCTCAAACGGTCATGGTCGACGGGCCGTCTCGGGGTGTGGATGGTGCAGGCGGCTTTCACGGGTTTGCTCGGTTTGGGGGGAGCGGTGGTCTCGACCGTGGTCCTCACGGCGGCCGTGCCGGCATGGCACAGCGGCCCTCTTGGCGGTCTTCTCTCGCACGGGCTGGCGGCCGGATTGGTGTTCGGATCCACAAACGTGCTGATGCTGGCCTGGGGCATGGCGTGGCGGGCCTTGCTCCCCGGCGTATGGTCCGGAATGACGGCCTTTGCCTTGCCCCTTCTCGGTTTCCTCGGCAATTTTGTGCTCGGTGAGATCCAGTGGCGTGGAGGCCCCTTAGGACGGGTGATTATGACGAGCGTCCTGGTAACCGATCCCTGGGGGTACTTTGTGGAGAAAGGCACGGATGTGTGGGGATTCGGGCCGTATGCCGCCCTCGCCCATCGAACGGGACTATTGATGCTGGTGGGGATGGTGCTCGCGGTGGGCGTGGCCCTGTGGAAGCAGTTGGGGCCGTCGCGGCGGGTGCGTGCGGTGCTCGTAGGCACCGTAGTCCTAGCGGGGGCGTTGTCATGGGGCGTTTTGGAGCCGATGGTAGGGTTCAGCCGTGTGAGCGCGACGCCTTCCGCAGCGGGCTCACTGGCACACCAAGGTCTCCGTCAGGAACACGTCAACCTTACTGTGGGGCTCCGCGATGGCATCCATGCGACGGCCACCGTCTGGCCCCGGTCTGCAGGCATCACAGCGCTATGGCTCAACCCGCACTTGACAATCGTGCGGGTATCCATTGGTGGTCGCACCGTGGCTACGCGCCGGACAGCCAGCGGCTGGCTATACGTTTCCCGCACCCATGAAGCTATGACGGTTCAGTACCAAGGCAACCCCGTGAGTGTGGCGGGCGGATTCATGGCTCCCGCCGTCGCAAGCTTTGCCAATGGGACCGGCGCGTTGCTCGACGGCGGAGGCTGGTATCCCTTGACGGGGCAAGAGGTGGCACACCCTTACCGCCCGCCGATTGCCCGATACGGACTCCAAGTGACCCATCGGGGACCAGGAACCGTCCTGACGAATGTAGGCAATGGAACCAGTCGGAAGGCTCGGTGGCGCATGACAACGGGATTGGAGGTTTTAGCCGGGCGGTTCACGCCCGTGACATTGCCGGGGCTGACGCTCTGGTCCGGGTCGACGGCGTCAAGCGTGTGGCAGTCGGATCGGTGGTCGCCCAATGCCAATATACCGACGGACAGTGGCTTAATCGTGTCGGCTGGACGTCCCTCGTTGCGCCAGGAAGCGAGGCTCTTTGCGGGATCTCGGCGGGCAACCGTTGTGTCCTTCCCATGGTGGGATGGTGTCCCGTTAATGGCACTGGGTAACCCGAACGAGCTCCGGCTGTCGACCTTCGCATGGGGACCTGGGGCCCTGGGATTACTCCAGACCATGCACAAGGTCTACCAACAAATGGGGCCTGAGCTCAATTCGAGCGAGCTCGCGGGATTCTGGTCGCAGTGGTCATCCACCTGGCTGATGCCGGAGCAATGGACAGCGCTTCCTCATTACCAGCGGCCGGCCCAAGCGGTCGTATTGACCATGGAGCAGAGTTGGCTGACGTTCCCCACATATCGGCCCGCGTTTGCATCAGGAAAATTCGGTCTTCAGCACATTCCACCGCTGTTCAATCAACTGGCGGCTATCCCGGTGTACCGGCGGGGGCCGGTGTACCGGCGGGGGCCGGTGTGGCGGGAGTTTCTGACGCTGGTCAAGCGTGGGCAGTGGCCGACATGGACCACTATTGATCATTTTGTGCGCCATGCGGTGGTTCGGCCATGAGCCGCGTCTCTGTTATGCTAAGGGAAGAGGATGAGCGAAGGGATAAGAGCGTGGCGGATCGCGTAGGTAGCCTTGACGAAATGAGTGATGGCGCATTATTGGCGGCAGTGCGAGCGGGCCAGAAAGAGGCCTTAGCCCTGCTGTTCCGGCGCCATCGTGACCCGATTTACCGGTATCTTTACGGCCTCACCAAGCAGCGCGAGTTGGCCGAAGACCTGTTACAGGACACGTTTTTTCGGCTATGGCGCCAAGGGGAGCGGTTGCCGCAAGACACCCGTATCGCGTATGTCTACCGTATCGCGGTGAATCTGGTACGGGACCATGTGCGTCGAGTTCGGGAGCACCCGGGCTTGCCACCCGATTGGGAGCACCGGGTCTCCCGGGATTTTCAGCCGATGGAGCGGGTAGCGGACGTGGATATGGTGAGCCGGGCCCTGGCCACCTTATCCCCCGAACAGCGTCTGACGGTCGGGCTCCATTATTTCGCGGACCAGCCGGTCGAGCGTGTGGGACAAATCTTGGGCATTCCGACGGGCACCGTGAAAACCCGGCTTTCCCGGGCGTACCGGCAATTGGCAGAGGTGATTGCACGACAGGAGGGACAGCGATGAGTCACCAGGACAAGTGGGCGCCACTCAGCCTGAACGTGGAAGAGATCGAAACTCTCGCACGCCATGAGACACCGGGGCTGACCGCGCGTCAGTCGGAGCGCTTGGAATCCGCTCTGATGTCGCGCATCGACCGGCGAGTTACGCGTGACCCGTGGGCCGGCATGCGGGTGGCATGGCTTCAAGCCCGCTTGCAGCCGATGGCGTACCTTGGTGGGTCGCTGGTACTATGGGTCGCGGGTCTGTTGATCAGTATGGTCGCGCACACACTGGGAGCGCCGGTCGGATCGCTGGTCGTGTGGGCGGTGCTCGCGCCGTGGATGGCGGTCGTCGCGTGGGTCGGCCCGACGGGGTGGCGGACCGGCGCGTTGGGTCGGCTGATGGCCGCAGCGCCGTTACAACCATGGCAAACTCGGGCGTGGCAGGCCATCGGCCTGGGGGCACTTAACCTCGGAATTATGGCGATCATCGCGACCACGGGATTGGCCGGCGTAGGGCTCAAAGCCCTGCTGGTGTGGTGGGTGCCCTTTGCCCTCGCGGGCGGTGCGATCCTTTGGGTGACGAGCCGTTCATGGTCTCCCCGCACCGGCACGGTACTTATCGGATTCCTGGCCGCCGCGGATTCCTTGTTGGTTGTTGGCCTCGGGGCGCTGTCGCCTGGATGGCTGCAGCCGGTGACCACAATCCCGGTGGCGGCGTGGGTCTGGGTCGCAGGCAGTGTCTTGGTGCTTGTCTCCGGAATTTGGGCACGCCTGCGGGTGGTGTGAGTCCGATGGCATCGCTGGTTGTAGAGTGCATCACGTGCCGAATTGGCGGCCGCCACGTATGGGAATCTGCCACGTTCGCGCTGGATCCGGGGGTCGCCGTCATTGGCGGTCCGAGCGGCAGTGGTAAGACAATGCTACTGGAAGTGCTGGCGGGACTACGGCGAGCCGACCAGGGCCGCGTGATTTGGGACGGGAATCCCTTGCGCGGGGCCGTGTTGGACGAGTATCGGGCGGTTCGCGGATATTGCCCAGCAGCGCGTTGGGACGCGCGAGCGATGACGGTGGAGTCCGCGCTTCAGTGGATGGCGGCATTGTGGGAAGTGTCGAAACCCGAGCGGGCCGTGGTGCGAGAGATGGCTCGGTGGGGATTGGGCCCGGTGGCCCGTCAACGCATCGGCACATTATCGGAAGGATACCAGCGTCGCGTGCTCTTGGCCACAAGCTTACTCATGTCCCCGGTTGTCTGGATGGTCGATCGTCCGTTCGAGGCGCTCGATGCGGAAGGGCGTGTGCTGGTACAGACATTGCTGGCCGGCGTTTTGTCGGGAACCACAGCTCTAGTATGGCCTAAACTGGCTGTGTTGGCGGATGCTGACCCAGAGGACTTGCCGGCGCCGATTCGTATGAGCCCTGTGTCAGGTAGCAACCTGACCATCGGGAGAATGGAGCGATAATCGGTAAGGTGCAGCTCCGATCGGGTTGGCGGGCGGGGGGTGTGTTTGGCTTCAAATGGGGAATCGGGAATACGTGATTGATCCTAGATTTTTCACTTGTCGGCGGAGGAGAGTTGATCGGAGGCCATTGTGATAGTGAAGATTTTCAGCACAAGGGGTGGAGTCAGGTCCACCTCTTAGTGTACGAATGCCCCCTATAATTCCTCAACCGGATCCTGTATCCGTTCGACGCAAACCCGACGTGGGGATGGCTACCGGGAGCTGAGGACAGCGGCCTCGATCTAGGCATCATCCTAGGGCAGATTACCAAGGTAACGACAAAGTAATGGAACCGACATTGCGACAACGGTCTGTCAATGACGGTCCGCGAGGGCGGCGATGTGTTCGGGACGACGGTCCAGATGCTTCACAGCTCGACTAATATTGGGTAGCTTGAGAAGCGGAGCAACCCAATGGCGGTATTGCGTAGCGTGGCCATCACTCGCGGGCCTTCCTGGGTACGGACTTGCGATCGGTTTTCGTCATAGGTTCGTCAGGCCCCCCGAGCCTGGTAGGAATCGGGAGGTGTGTAAGGCATTGGACTGTTTATCCGTCGCTCGTGGCTGCCCTCCTGTCCAAGCAAGAGCGCGGACGGAAGTCAGCAGAATGTTCTTTATGCACACGTCTTCGGGAGTCCCCGTCCGCATAGTCCGCTTCGGAGCGTTCCCGGCAACCATCGCCGAGGAGCAAATACTGCGGGTACTGCCGGAGGTTTCCGCACTCGAATCGGTCGATGCGTTGCAGCGACTGGTGGAGCGAGCGTAACGGAACCACTCGACAAGGGGAGGACGTCATCCCCAAAGCTTTGAGGGCACTTAAATTTCAAATCACGAGCATGGCGGTCGGCTGAACACCCGACTTGCGCCATCCTGAAGCGGTATCCTCCAAAGTATGCTAACGCGGGATGGGCCGATCGAGCAAATCTGCAATCACGTGGTGAATCCGGGCTCGCACCTTTTTATAGTCGACCGTGGCCCACTGCTCCAATAGCGGGATAAACCGCAGATCTCCTGTGCCTCTTACCCATTCTAGGAATTCAAAGATTACTGGCGGTCACGGTCCTTGAGGTATTCCATCGACGCGGGGGTGACTCCGTTTGTTACCCAGTCAGTCCATTCCTCTAAGAATTCTTCAATTCTCAGACGACGCTCGCGTTCCCAACCGAAGTCCGTGTAAATCAACACAGGAAGTTGCCCCGAATAGACCACGCTAAGAAACCGGTCCACGATAGCCCGATCAATCGCGGCCAGCACATCTTGGGATGGCAAGTCGTGCCACACCCCATAACATGGATTTTTGTCTAGATCATGTTGTAATACCCGTTTGTCTTTGGAACCTTTAAGTATTTTGGTCAAAAGATGACGTCCGCCGCGACCAACCAATTCATCCGCCGCCCGAAGTATCGTGTCAATCTCTTTTACCGTTAGAGGAATATTGTGAGGCCGTGGTTGCAAGTGATAGGTTTGTCTATCGTTGTTCCTGCCCATGACGTCCTCCCTTTCGATAGCTTCGACTCCAAATCGACGGAACGGGCACCTGGTAGCTTTTACCTGGAAACCTTAAAACCCAACGGGCGACTACTCGATTCAAGACGTTGAAGCGTGGAGCTATGAACACTCCCAGCGATTAACCAGGTTGGAATCAGGAAGCTATTCACTACATGCCTCTGCCAGAACCAGCATAACGTGACAGATATTCGGATTCTCGGCATATTGTTCTATGCACTCGCTGCACTCGCCAACTTGACCAAAACAGCCGTGAAGATTAACGTTTTGGGACGGGCCCCTGGCCCACATCTTGGTTGCAACTATCTACGCCACACACCGAAGGTCACCGCCTAACCCCCGTAAAGATCTTCTACTTGATGGGTCAGAACATCGTACACCATGCGCGGACTATAGGTCCGCCCCAAGCATACTTAGATATCTGGGGCGAACTTACGATCCGCGACATTGGTTATGGCAACTCCGATATTTCAACTGCCCGCCGCCAGATCTTTTTATCCTCGGATGCCCATCGACGGAGTAGCGAACCTCTTCTCACTTAGAGTCTGATGCTCGCTGAAATCCTTCTCGGGGTGGGGAAAACATGTCCACCGCAAGCGCTCCGTCTGGTCCCGCGGTGGCCGAATGGGGTACCCCAGGTGGAATCGATACGACATCCCCGACATCCATCCATTGCGATTGATCACCCACGGTAAAGAAGAGACGCCCCTTTAGCACCAGACTGAGTTGTTCTTGGTCGTGCTGATGAAGAGGGGCGATCGAGTCCGGCGCGAACGTGACATAACTGGCCATGAGGCGCTCTCCCCAAAACGGCCGCAATAGGACACCCGGTGCGGCTTCTAGTCCGGCAAGGTCTGGCATGTGTTTGAACTCGGGAGGATAGGGATAGGTCCCATCCCATACGGTATGATCCTTAAAATAGCTCCGGTCAATGGTCATGAAAGCGCGCCTCCTTATAAGTATTTAGCCATGCCACCGTCGACATCCAGGACCACCCCTGTCAAGTACGATGCTGGATGCGATAGCAAAAACGCGACAGCCGCAGAAGCTTCCTCCGGGCGCCCAAACCGTTTAAGCGGCACACCAAATCGTTCGACCATGTCCGCGAAGTATGCGTCTGGGCGCCCTTCCCATTGGCCCGAATACACAAACCCAATACTCACCGCATTGACACGAATCCCACGTGCCGCGACTTCCTTCGCCAGTGTCTTGGTAAACGACGTGCATGACGCCCGATTCACACTCGAAGCGAAAAACCTTGGGTCTGGTTCTTTGCCGAAGACGGCCGACAGGTTGACGACGCGCCCCCCTGGCGCCATGTTCTTGAGCACACTCCGTGTCATCCGCACCTGTGCCAAGAGTTTGACATTGATATCACTCTGCCAGGCTTCGTCGGACAAGTCAGCAAACGACCCTGGATAAGCCTTCCCAGCGTTATTGACAAGCATGTCAATCGTGCCCCACCGCTGCGTCACTTCGTCCACGAATGCCTCAATACTCTCCGGTTTGGTCACGTCCAACGCATTTATCATCAGTTGTTCGGGCCGATTGGGCCAATCTTTGACGTCTTCGGGATGGCGACACCCCGTCGCAACTTTGACTCCTTCTTCGAGCAGGGTGTTCACGATGGCGCGACCAATACCACGAGACCCCCCGGTCACAATCGCGACTTCGTTAGTTAATCCGAGATCCATGGCTTAGGTGCCTCCCTTCCCATACACCGGTGTGAGCCAATCTTTATAAGTCGGGTCCTGACCGCGTACCGCACCGAAGTACAGTTGTTGCAAGTCCTTCGTAATCGGACCCATAACTCCGGTACCAACCGGGCGGTGATCGATTTCTGTCACCCCAGCCAGTTGCACCCCGGTTCCACACAAGAACACTTCATCGGCCACATAGAGCTCCGTGCGATCAATTGGACGTTCAATGTAGGAATACCCGCGATGCTTAGCCATTTGAAATACCACGTTGCGGGTAATCCCTTCCAGGATATCTGACGTCACGGGGGTCGTAATGAGTTCACCCTGGCGGACAATAAATAGGTTGGACGAACTAGCTTCGGCCACTTGTCCATCTTGAGACAACATGATGGCCTCATCGTACCCATCTTGTGTGGCATCGTCATTGGCTAAGGCCGCGTTGATATACGCCCCCGTCACTTTGGCTCGCGAAGGAATGATGTTGTCCGCAATGCGGACCCAACTCGAAACGGTGGCCCTTAGCCCTTCCGTCCTCACGTAATCACCCATCGGGGCCGCAAATATGCCTAGGTCATCGCGTACTCCCGACAGCGTCACCTTAATCATGGCAGCCCCTTTAAAGGCGAGAGGACGGATATACACATCTTGCCGATATTCGTTGGCGGCCAACATCGCTCGGGTCCAATGCATCAACCCATCCACGTCATAGGGTACTTGAATCTTTAAGATGCGGGCGGATCGCAAAAATCTCTCGTAGTGCTCTCTCCCTTTGAGGATATAGAGTTCCTCGTGATCCGCATTCCAGTACGCTCGAATTCCTTCAAAGCATCCCGTCCCATAATTGAGGGCATGGGTCGCGATGCTTACGTTGGCTTCACTAAAGGGCCGTAGTTGGTCACGAAAGAAAACCACGCCTTGGTCAATTTCTTGTCGGGCCGTCGGCCCCGATCCGCTATTCGCCATCGAATTGCATCACCTTTCTCGCTGCCGCAATCATTTCTTTATAACCCGTCCTCGGGGGTGCAAAGATGTCGAGCGCCACACAAGATTTCTCGTAGGTGTAGGCACCATGTGGAACATTGGGTGGCACGATATAGACATCCCCTTTCCCGATCATCTTCCGGACGCCATTTAACTCAAATTCATACTCCCCTTCGAGTACCAAGCCAATTTGCTCTTCCGGATGCGCGTGCAGCGACGCCTCCGAATGCGGCTTCATATACACAAACGAGAGCATCAGGTTCGATCCGAATACGGGTTTTAACCCCACACCCGCACTAACCATATTGATCGGCAACTGATCGATTTGTAGAAACTGCGGTAATTGCTCGTCAGATACCTCGACCACCCGCGAAGCCGGCCCCTTAAAATATCCCCCAGCATTTTCCTCTGCCATGCGACACCATCCTTTGTTAGTTCTGCAGCAATTGGGTCACTTGCTCGCCCACCGTCTTCAGATAAGGCGCAATTTGTATGGCCTTATCTCGGGAAAACCGCACGACCGGTCCTGAGACAGACACCGCTCCCACGGCCATTCCCATGCGTCCAAACACGGGAACCGCAATACAAAACACGCCTTCAACGAACTCTTGATTATCGAACGCAAAACCCCGCTGATGAGCCACTTCCAGCTCGGCATGGAATTCGATCGGGTCGATTGCACCGGATCCTCGATGCGATGTCAGCGTCAATCCTTCCAAAAGATCCGAACGATTCGCCAAAACCGCTTTTCCCAGAGCGCTACAATACAACGGCACCCGGGACCCCACCGAAACCACGAACGCCAATGGATGATCCGACACCGATCGCTCAATGAATTCCATCTCGCGTTGTACCAAAATGGCAAAATTCGCGGTTTCTCCTACCCTGTCCGAGACTTCTTCCAAAATCTTACGGATAGGCTCTCGCGCCAAGGTAAACCAAAGCCCCTTGATCCCTAACTGGTACACGCCTTGTCGGGCGACTACATAACCCTTGAACTCTAGCGACGATAACAAACGATGTACCGTAGACGGGGGAATGCCGGTTTTTTCGGCAATCGCATGCAACGGCGCCTCGGGTACCGTAAAGAGATAATCGAGTACGTCTAGTCCACGTTCCAACCCTTTAACGGAAGATCCATGCTTCTCGACGTCTTGAACAATTCTCATCGCTAATCGTCCTCACTGCATTGTCATCATTTCAAAATGGAAATGTCGTTCCATTATATAATTCGCGATGATGATCGTAACTCCTGCTTATTGGCCGCGAGCTCTTTAACCATTCTTGCACCGGGAGCAGGAAAGATCGAACTCTATAGAGAATAATAAGGAATCGACGGTTTCGTCGAGCAAGTGATTGCAGCTTAACCGGGGTTCCAACAATGTGGATTCTAGATTCCAAATGCTGGGTCGGCCATCCTATGAACCCATAACAACACTACGTAGAGGGGACTTTGGACTGTGTGTGAAATGCTAGCGATTACCTCGGGCAACCCGGTTGAAATCCAGGATGTATTGAACTGGAGTCGCCTTTTGGATCAATATGGACTGGCCAGCTTCGGTTGGGGCATCACCTGGACCGATGGGAACCGCCTCTTCCGTTATCGATCCGTCCTTGGCATCCGCCAAGACCCCACGGCAGAGGATGCCCTTCGGGGCCTGCTCCTGACCCGAGGATTTATTCATCTCCGTCGACCCAGTCGCATGTCGACCATTGGCCACCTCAATGCGCAACCATACCAATCCCCGGACGCACGATGGGCCTTTGCTCATAACGGATATTTTGCCCGATACCGAGAATACGTGGCCGCGTATCAGTCGGAATTGCAAGGAACCTCTGACAGCGAGGTTGGCTTTCTGTTATGCCGCGACCAACTGTCCCAAGGGCTTTCCCTTGAGGAAAGTCTAAAAGAAACCCATCGCCTCTTAGAGGGAAAGGCCAATCTAATGGCTCTGGATACGGAGGGAAGATTGGCCGTCTACGCGGGCAACCCGGAGAATTTTCTCTATACGTTCTCGGTGGGGACCGTCCACTTGGCCGCGACCAGTCTGCATAGCCCGGATCATTTTATCTTTGACACGATTTTTCCGTCTGCGCACACCATTACACGGCTTCCCGTTGGCGTAAGCCTCTTAATGCCTTAGCCATCCAGCGCCCTAGGGATGGGTGGGGAGCGTTTGCACGCACCCCACCCAGATCAGGGTCATTCTAAGATACGTGTTCTTCGTCGAAAACGCCCTCACTCTGATAGCGCAGGCCTGATGCTAATCCCCAGTAGTAGAAGATTACCGACAGCACAACCATGGTCACGCTATCCCAGGGGGCAGGAATGAGGTTATGCCCTCCGAAATTCGCGCTCCCCATGTAGGAAATTACCATAATCAGCAGTTGGTAAACCGGGAACCAAATGCCTAGCACAACATCCTGGCGCGTAATGCGACGCCGGCGCGCATAGAAGAACAAGAGCAACAGGCCCACGAATACCGAAGGAATCAGGATCCGTACAGACGCCCATCCCGACCAAAATATCATCAGACTCGATACCACAAAAGCAACCGGCGCCAACACCTTCATCCATGGCAGTCGATAGGGACGCGGTTGGTTGGGATACTTCACCCGGAAGATGGCGAGACTTAGGGGGCCCGGAGCATAGGACAGCAAGAGGGCACTGGCCACCAACGGGAACAGGGACGCGAATGACGGCAAGAGTACGATATAGATCGTAGACACCACCAACGTGAGGATGACCGATGGCAAGGGAATTCCGCTCGCTGTCAACTTCGTGAACACAGACGGCAGATATCCATCATAGCGTCCCAAGGTATATCCGATCCGACTAGCTCCCCCAAAGTAAATGTACCCGTCTTTAAATGACGCGATCAGCATAGTCAACATAGCGATTAATCCTACCATTGGAAGGCCTAGCGCTCCCGCTTCAGAGACAAAGGGATAGGCGAGCCCACTGAGTTTGCTCCAATTTCCCACACCGACTCCCATTCCCCCCCAATGGATGGCGCCCACGTACGACAGGCTTTCGATAAAGTACACCACCAAAGTAATGACCATCGTAATAAACACCGCTTTGGGGATGGTCTTACCGGGATCGCGCACCTCTTCTGCATAATCAATCGGTTGTCGAAACCCACCATAACCATAAATGGTGGCGGCAATCGCTAGAAAGAGACCATTGGTTCCGAACGGCATGAATCCATGAAAATGGCTAAGATTTTGAGGATTGAAGTGTCCGAATAAGGCGATGCTGACGACCAAAAGGCCGACGATAGTCAAAACCGTAAAGAAGTTGTTCAACTGCCCCATATACCGAATCCTTAAGGTATTAATGAAGAAAATCACCAAGAGAACGAACACCGAGACGGCAATGCCGGCCGAGGTCAATACCCCGTTATGAAAGAGGCCGGGAAACCAGTAACTGAGATATTCTGTAAATGCCACTACGATCGACGGAACCGCCAACGCATAGCCAACCAGGGAGCCCCAGGCATTCATCGTGCCCACAATAGGTCCACTACTTTTGGCGGGATAATATGCCACCCCTCCGGCCCTGGGCCACATCGTACCAAGCTCTACATAGGACATGGCCACCGCCAACATTAAGGCAAAAGCGATAATCCACGAAAGAATCCCCGCAGGTCCCGCTAAGGCTAGCACGGAAATCGGGGTGAATCCGACAGCCGGTCCGAGAATTCCTCCCGTCGCTAAAAACACCACGGTCCAAAACCCTAGCTCTTTATGGTAGGCCGGTTTGATAGCGGATGCTTTCGATGGGGTTGGTGCACTCATAAATCTGTCCTCCTTCACGTGTTTTCGCGTTAAGATCCCCCAGCAATGGGAAAGTCAAACGCCAAGACTTCACCGTCCTCTTTTGCCACCCATTGCGCGAACTCTTGGTGTAAAGGGTGTGGTTGATAAGCCGCTGCCACCGCCGCGTTTTCAAACTCCATCACCAAGCCCCATTGGTAACCGCGACTGCGCCCGCTGACATCCAATCCCCAATGATAAGACTCAATGCCCGGGATGACGGACTTCCAACGGCCCAACAGATCGTCAATAAACTCTACCTCGGCCTCGGTCAAACTACGGGGAAATTTCACCAACACCACATGCTGTAAACGGCTCATCGATCATTCCTCCTCGTTACCTGGCTTTTCAAACTCCAACTTTAACCCCGAGGTGAACACGTTGGTCCCGGAGAAAAAGTCAATTACTGATACCAACTCGACGAGTTCTTCATCGGACATTCCCATCTTTCGCAACGCGAAAGAATGGCTGTCAATTCAGTAACTACACCGGTTGACCATACTGACCGACAAGGCAATCATTTCCTTAACTTTCGGTTCTAAGGCGCCTCCCATCATGATGGCCTGATAACGCTCCCAGTTAGCTTTAAGATAGTCCGGCTTATGTGCCATAGCACGCCAAATCAGGGGGACTTGGTCCCACCCCCGGGCGCTTTTCATCGCGTCATAGATCTCCTTGACGACACCTTTGGCCTCACTTTCCGCGACCCCATCGACAAGACTCATGGCAATCCTCCTCACCTTTAAAAGAGTTCTCGATATTCCTTTACTTCCCAGTCACTCACATGATCTTCATAGCGATTCAACTCGGCCGTTTTAATGGCTGTGTAACTTTCCACAAAAGACGCCCCCAGCATTTCTACCAACACCTCATCCTGATTTAACGCCTGGAGTGCTTCATGAAGCGTTCGTGGTAGCAAAACCGCATCGGTTAGGGCATACGCATCCTGATTAATCACGGGATCGGGACAGACCAGTTTGCGGCGAACCCCGTCCAAGCTGGCCGCATAAATCG
>JAJYPK010000249.1 GCA_021795465.1 Bacillota bacterium | reverse complement strand
TCCGAGCCTTGAGGCTCGGATCCCAAGCGATTCAGATCATAGCGCCGATCCCCGCCGCGAGTCCGTACATCCGGTAAGAGCCGTCCCTCTCGCTCCCATCGACGCAAGGTCGTCGGGGTGACCCCCAAAAATTGCGCAGCTTCGTGAATACTCACCAATTTTCGTTCCATATCCAAATTTTACATTATTAGATAAATATAAACAACATTTAAGGAAACTGTTCACCGATACGACTAGGCTAAGACTAGATTGTGATGTGTTGCACCGTGTGTCAATCCTCTGTTACTTAAAAACATAGACAGACAAACATCCATGCTACAGTGTTCTTGCTCATCCTGTTCCGTCTCCTCGGACGGAGCCTTCGGGGAGCGGATGGAGAATACGCCGCCATGAACCAAGAAGACCCAGCCATTAGGCATGGGGACTCGTCACAAAAAGAGCGGTACAATAGCAAAGAGTCGATACACCCTGGGGCACTCCCCAAATGAGTAGGATCACATAGGAGGCTAATAACATGAAATTTTGGGACGCATTTGGGCATCATGTTCGGACCGCCGCACCCAACGATGAATTAACGGGATTTCGCCTCGTTGGTGGACAAGTATTAGAGGTCATGGATCAGTTAAAGTCTGTTGCGGTTCCCACGGCTCACGCGTACATTCGAATCGCCCGTGGATTAGAACTATTTGCGGACACATTGGTCGAACCCTACTTGGCACCGGAGGGCTCTCCATCGCTTCCCACATGGGTCCAAAATCAGGCGTTACATTTGTACCGACCCATCCCGCCACTGGTGACTGCAGCCAGACAGGAGGCCATCGATCCTTCCGGCCCGCGCGATGTTGACCTCCCCTGGGTCCTAACAGGACGGGTATGGGGCGCAGAACGAGAATCTGGACCTGTGTTAGCCAGCTACGTAAACGCCATGAAGGCGGTTATGGATGATGTCGAAGTTTTTTTAGCTGAAGTCGGCAATCCCAAGAAGGCGCGATTGTATTTCGCGGAAGCCACCACAAATTTTGATTCTGCGCGCTATCTTCTCCGCGATCACCAAGATATTTCATTGCCCAACCGAGCCTCGCTCGATGATTATCTTTGGACTGCCTTAGGTTACGTCCTGGGAGCCGTGCAAGAGGGCTGCGTGCCGGGCATTATGCAAGACTTGGATATCGATACCGTCTTGGAGAGTCGCGAACACCCCCACGGCGGATCGTCCGCCGAGCATCGGGCATCGGACACCGGCACCCCACTCCTATTCTTAGACACGGTGCGTCAGGTTGCCGAGGCATGGAATCAGGCGGGCGGCTATGAGCATCATGACCACCACGAGCATCATGAGCACCATGACCACGACCACCATCATCATCATCACGATTGGGATTAAGAGCGCGTTGTTTCGCCCCAACAACCTAATTTCTCAAGGAAAACATCGGATGCAACCGGTGTTTTCCTTCACGCTCTCGTCCGGCTCAGAAATCGGTACGCCCTGTGAAACTCCCATCCTACTTTCCAGTCAGTTGCCGTCATCGACCGCACCAAGACAGTTGAATGAAGCGGCTCATTTGAGATAGCTTAGTCTCCCTAGTGCATGCCCCCCTTAACATACATCATAAGATAACTCAGGTACGAGTCAGCCAACCATCCGGCTGCGACTGCGTGTCGAGAGGAAACGAACGGTAGGAGGATAAAGGCTGACCTGCCTGAACGACAGCCCGAGGGCTTTATCATCGGCTACGGCGGAAGATGGTTATACACGCCGTACGGACCTAATCTTTACCCATAAGTTTTTATGTTTTCAGAACCTCATCAGGCGGCCCCATGGGAACGGGTCGCGTCGGAGTCCGTCGTCCTGGTCGCGCAATATACGACGTATTTTAATTTTACCCGTCATGCCGCCACGACGGGGATGGGACCCATTGGAGCCCGCAAGGGTACTTATTGCATAGTGCCTTAGCGTTGACGACGGATGGGGTACCGCTGGGTCTGGTGGGCCAAATCGCCTGGACCCGCGATCCCGAAACCCGGGGGAAGAGTGCGACGCGCAAGCAGTGGTCCATTGAAGAGAAAAAATCCATCGTTGGCTCAAAATTCAAGAACAGATTGCGGCGCACGTGCCGGACGGCACGCAAACCGTGCTCATGGGGGACCGTGAATCCGATATTTATCTTTTATTTATTGCCCCCCGGAACAACATCTCTGGGCGACTGCCGAGGCCGCGCCCGTTATCGGAACCATGACGATTACGGTGCCGCGTAAGCCGGGCCAGCGGGAACGCGAGGCGACGTTAGAGTTGCGAACCACCGTGATCCAGATGGCGCGACCCGCTCATCGTGCGGCTACCACCCCGTCGGCCGCTCCCCTGACCGTCGTCTTGGCGCGGGAAATCGCGCCCCCGGACGAGGTGAAGCCGATTGAATGGCTGCTCTTACCCACGATGGTGGTCACTACCACCGCAGACGCGGAGCGCATGGTCACGTGGTATAGCTATCGGTGGCGCATTGAACGCCTCCATTTCATGTTAAAATCGGGGGGAGTCAGGTCGAAGACCTCCAATTAGACAGTCGTGAGCGACTGGAACGGGCCATTACGCTCTATTCCATTGTCGCGTGGCCCTGTTGTGGATGACTTATCAAGTACGCCGTGACCCCGACCAGTCTCCTACCGGGGACACGGTGCGAAAAAGTCCGTCATAAGATCCTCGATCTGCCATGGCCCGTCGCGTGTCTCGACAGGGTAGAT
>JAJYPK010000101.1 GCA_021795465.1 Bacillota bacterium | reverse complement strand
ACGCATGGCACGTCAAGCCAATGGTGCAGTAGTGGTCCGCTATGGCGAGACCATGGTGCTTGTAACGGCTGTCGCCTCGCGCCAGCCCCGCCAAGGTATTGACTTTTTCCCACTCACCGTGGATTTCGAAGAACGGTTATATTCCGTTGGTAAAATCCCGGGAGGCTTTATAAAACGTGAAGGACGCCCCAGCGAACAGGCCATCTTGGCGGCACGCCTTACTGACAGACCCATCCGACCTTTGTTCCCTGAAGGTTTTCGCAATGACGTACACGTGGTGGCCAGCATCTTGTCGGTGGACCATGATCACTCTCCCGAAGTGTGTGGCATGATTGGCGCATCAGCCGCTCTTAGCATTTCCAATATTCCGTTTGCCGGACCGATTGGTGCGGTGGAAGTGGGACTCGTGGATAACCAACTGGTAGCTAACCCCACCTCGGAACAGTCCACGAATAGCGCCCTTAAGTTAATGATTGCGGGAACCCGTGATGCCATTTTGATGATTGAAGCTGGAGCCAGTATCATTACGGAACAGCAAATGTTGGAAGCTATTTTGTTTGGCCATGAAGAAATTCGCCGTATAATAGCCGGCATTGCGGAATTCAGCGCAAAAGCCGGCAACCCTAAAACGGAATTCCCTCTCTTCCTACCCGATCCGGATCTAGTCCAGGCGGCACGGGAATCCGCCGAAGACAAACTCATGAATGCGATGCGTACCAACGACAAGCTCGAACGCGAAGCCCGAATTGCTGACGTGAACCAAGAAACAACCACCGAATTGCTCGAGCAGTTCCCAGACCAGGCTTTGGTGATTCCCGCGGTTTTGAAATCGCTTCTCAAAAAAGTGGTGCGCCGCGCCATCATTCGCGAGGGCATCCGACCAGATGGTCGTGGATTGGCGGAAATTCGCCCCATCACGGTTGAAGTAGGCGTGCTCCCCCGGGTTCATGGCACGGGACTCTTCACCCGCGGTCAAACCCAAGCGTTGACCGCAATGACGTTAGGTCCGCTCTCGGATCAACAAATGATCGACGGCATCGGCGAGATGGAATCCCGGCGTTACATGCATCATTACAACTTTCCACCTTTTGCCACTGGTGAATCGGGACCCATGCGTGGACCCAACCGCCGCGCCATAGGACATGGCGCCTTGGCGGGTCGTGCGTTAGAACCAGTGATTCCAACGGAGTCGGAGTTCCCTTATACGTTGCGCCTAGTATCCGATATTCTCGAATCTAATGGATCGTCGTCTATGGCGTCGGTGTGTGGTAGCACACTCGCTCTCATGGATGGGGGAGTCCCCATTAAGGCCCCGGTCGCGGGCATTGCGATGGGTTTGGTCAAAGATGACGAAGGTTTCGCGATTCTGACAGACATTCAAGGCCTCGAAGATGCTCTAGGAGACATGGATTTCAAAGTGGCGGGAACCGAAGACGGTATTACCGCCATCCAAATGGATATTAAGATTCACGGGTTGGACCGTGCCATCCTCGCTGAAGCCCTTGAACAAGCCCGCCAAGCGCGCTTAGTTATTTTAGATAAGATGCGTGCGGTGATACCGCACCCGCGGACAGACCTTTCGGTTCACGCCCCACGAATTCTCACCATCACCATCGATCCAGAAAAAATTCGTGAAGTGATTGGACCCGGAGGAAAGACCATTAATAAGATGATTGATGCGACGCGAGTTGGCGACAAGAAGGTGGATATCGATATTCAAGATGACGGGACCATCTATATTGCGGCAATTAATGCGGAGGTGGCCACCCGCGTGGTCGGAATGATTCAAGATCTGGTGCGTTCGGTAGAAGTAGGGCAAGTTTATGAGGGAAGGGTGACCCGGCTCATGAATTTTGGCGCCTTTGTGGAGGTTTTACCGGGTAAAGAAGGGTTGGTACACATCTCTCAATTAGCTCATCAACGGGTCAACAAAGTTGAAGACGTCGTAAAGGTCGGGGATATGCTAAAGGTTCGGGTGGTTGAGATTGACCACGCGGGACGCGTCAACCTTTCGCACAAAGATCTGCTACCAATTCCGGAAGGGTTTGTGCCCTCCGAGCGCAAGGACGAGGGCAGGAACGTGAGTTCTGGACGCCCGAATGGACCCCGACGTCCACGCGATAACGGACCACGTAGAGATATGCGGTGATCCGCATTGGCGCCCAAGTATCCCTTTCCCGAGGACTGCAAGAAACGATCGAAGAGGCTCGACAAGCAGCCCTAAATAGTCTACAAATCTTTAGTCGAAGCCCCGTCGGTGGACAAAGCCGCAGGCTTCCAGATCCTGCAGACATGGCTCAATGGTTGGCCGGAGCGCAAATCCGGCCGCTTTTTGTGCATGCCCCGTACTTTGTAAATCCCGCGGCGGTGGACGCTCTCATGGCACAACGTGCTCACCAAGTGCTTGGGGACGAAATGCTCCGGGTCAAGCGTCTAACCGGAGACTACTTGGTCATCCATCCCGGCCATCGCCAAAAGGGTGCCACCGAAAAGGATGCCCTTTTGGCCTTTTCCGGGACGGCTCTCTATCTCTTATCCAAACCAGGCCGCATTTTGATCGAAAACACTTCGGGGCAGGGGAAGGAGATTGGCGCGGACTTTGAGAGTTTAGCTACGGTTCTGGACCAAATCGGTGCCACTCGCCGTGTCGGAATCATGCTGGATACGGCGCATGCCATGGCTTATGGCTACCCCCTCAGTACCGCCCGAGATTGGTACAACTTGCGCCAGGTTATCAGCGGCACCGTCGGCTTGTCGCGCATTAAAGGCATTCATCTTAACGACACCGCATATCCCGTCGCGTCGCGCCGGGACCGCCATGCCGCACTCCTCACTGGTTCATTAACGGCAGCAGCGTTGGGTGCCATCCTTCACGCCGCCGATGAATATCAGTGGCCTTTGATTTTGGAGACACCGGGCAAAACGGCGGCATCCCGTCGAGAAGACATACGCATCATTACGTCCCTGGTCCAGGAGGTTTTGCGATGACAAAAGGCACCACCTACTATGGCTTTTTATCCAACACCTACACGGCGGCGCTCGTCGATTCGGGAGGAACGTTGGTGTGGTTGCCGTTCCCTCGCTTTGACGGTGACGCGGTCTTTTGCCGTCTTCTTGACGAAACGCACGGTGGGTTTTTGAACACCCTACCGACAACCGATTTCACCACTGAACAACAGTATGTCCCCCAGACCCATACGCTGCAGACTCTCTATCAGGTGGGGGAGAACACGGTAACCATTCGCGATTTCTTACCGATTGGCACCACCAGTTTTTGGCGAAGACTCACCACGCCCATCCCCTTGATTTTGACCTGTCGGCCGACCTTTGGATTCGGTTATGCTATTGCAAGCTACGAAATCACCGACACCGGTGCTCGATTTGCGCATCCGAATGGTCGTGAGGGTCTTTACTTGACCATTATGGGGTCCCACAAAAAATCTTCGCACCGGGATCAATGGGAGATTGGACCTGGGCCCGTCACCATCACAGTGACCTACGTTACCCATGTGGGGAACGAGTTGCCACCGGCCTTAGGCACTGACGATCAAGCCGACAAGGTCGAGCGGGTTACCAATCAATTTTGGGCACAACCGATGACGCCCTAT
This sequence comes from Bacillota bacterium, assembly GCA_021795465.1. GTDB lineage: Bacteria > Bacillota > Sulfobacillia > Sulfobacillales > Sulfobacillaceae > JAKADJ01. Next base: position 8,313 of record JAJYPK010000101.1, on the reverse strand, counting down.
CAAGGTCCCTATAGCGATCTCTACAACCGAAGTCTCTTGACCATTCGTGGACTCACGTACCGCATCAATGGTGCCCTCTTGGCCGCCGCAACGACCTCGTTACCGGAAATTGTGGGTCATTCGCGTCAGTGGGACTACCGATTCGTCTGGGTGAGGGACGGCGCCTACGGGGCCGAAGCGCTCCTGATGGCTGGTGACAGCGTCGGTTGTCGACGCTTCTTAGAGTTTATGTTCAACACCATCGATCTGGTTGATAAGCCGTTTTCCGCACCGTTTTACCAAGTGGATGGTACCCGGATTGAAGGTGAGCGAGAACTCCTGTGGTTGGCAGGTCACAAAAATTCACGGCCGGTCCGGGTGGGTAATGCCGCCACAGATCAACTTCAACTCGATATCGAGGGGGACTTATTGTGGGTGGTTTACGCTTACTGGGAGGAAAGTCAAGACAGTACATTTGTGCGCGATTACTGGTGGGCGATTACCGCCCTGGTGGACTGGGTGCAAGAAAATTGGCAGCAGCCCGATGCGTCGTTGTGGGAATTTCGGGGCGATCAAGACTATTATCTGCACTCACAGTTGATGTGTTGGGTCGCACTGCGAGTTGGCGCCGTATTAGCCCACGAAGTGATGAACCTTAGTGCGAACGCCGATCGATGGCAAGCTGCTGCAGAAGATGTCAAGCGCACGATATGGCATAGACAAACCCACTCTGGGCTCCCGTACTTCAGTCAAGGCGTCGGTCATCCAGTAGTGGATGCAGCCCTCCTCTTGATGCCGTTATATGGCCTGGTGTCGGTTCACGATACGACGTTTCAAGCAACGCTCCATAAAATTGAAGAGTCCTTGGTGGTCGATAACACCGTCATGCGCTACCACAAAGATAATATGGGAGACGTAGCATACCCATTTACCCTCGCCGGATTTTGGCTCGCCCGGGTTTATCTACGAATGGGCGAACCAGAACGTGCCGAAACAGTCATTGCACGACAACTAGCGCTCACCACATCTCTAGGCCTTTTCGCCGAGCACGTCGACCCCGTCAACGGGGTACCGCACGGGAATTTTCCCCAATTGTTTCCCCATGCGGGCGTGGTGACCACCCTATCGGAATCCCAACGCCTAAAGCGCAAGGGGCACTTATGGACCCTAAGTCCCGATTAACCGAGTTCTAAAGCCATCCAGGTCTACATAGGACTGTCCCAGGAGGGATAGGCAATGTGGGTTCAGGTCGTGTCATTGCGCTCTACGGGGGCACGTTTTGTGTATTTGTTAACTCTCTTGGTATTGAGTCTTGGATTCTTCTTGCCCCGCCACCAGCCGCCACCCGTGGCGGCTCTGCCCACCGGTGCGGTGTATAGAGTCGACACTCACCAACGGGCCATTGCATTGACCATTAATGTAGTATGGGGAACCGAATTCCTTCCGCAACTGTTAGGGGACTTACAGCAAAACCATGCACACGCGACATTCATGGTCGGGGGAGCCTGGGCTAAGGCACATCCCGCATTGGTCAAAGACATAACGGCGGCCGGCATGGAAATCGGCAACCATGGGTGGAATCACCCACACCCCAACCAGCTCTCGTATGCGGAAAACCTGCACCAAATCCAAGACACCAATACCGTGGTTCGAGGGATTACTGGGGCTACGCCTAAAGTTTTTGCCCCACCTTATGGGGAATTTAACCAAACCGTCCTACGCGCCAGCACCGCATTACAAATGCCTTTAGTGATGTGGACCATTGACACCATTGACTGGAGTCCCTCCAGCAGCGTGCCGTACATGGTCGCCAAGGTACGACGTTTAGCGAAACCCGGTGCCATTATCCTGATGCACCCGACTGCCCGGACCGTAATCGCACTCCCGATGATAGTTCAGACTTTGACACAGGCGGGGTATCGTCTGGTCACGGTGTCGCAATTGCTCACGATGGGCACACCACAACCCGATGGCTAGCCCAAAAAATTTTCCGGATAACCTCTCGCATTGGACACTTTGCGGGAGACACGACCCTATGGTACGGTAGCCATGGCGTTGGGGCAGTTCAACCGGGGTTCATCCCGGCGCTATTAGGAGGCGAACCGTATCGACTATTTGAAAACATCGCCGTCAGGGATTCGTGTCGCCTACGATGACCACGGCTCGTTAGGCACCACCGCGATCGGCATTTTCGTTGGGGTAGGTTCGCGTGATGAATCGACGGACCAAGAAGGAATGGCCCACTTTCTTGAGCATCTGGTATTTAAAGGGGCGGGGTCCTTAGATAGCCATGCTATCGCGACGCAAATGGACCTCTTGGGCGGGGAAGTCAATGCTTACACGTCGCGAGACTACACCTGCTACTATGCCAAGGTACTCACGCCTCTGGCGACCCAGGCCTGGAACTTACTGTGGAATATGGTGCGCCACCCATGGCTTCATCAAACCGACGTCGTGCGAGAGCGCAACGTCATTAAAGAAGAATTGCTTGAAGCCTACGATGACCTCGAAGATCGTTGTGAAATGGCTTATATGAAGGCCCTCTGGAAAGACTTGAGTCTGACCCATGATGTGTTAGGCTCGGCGGATAGCATCGATCATATCAATGAAGCCATCTTACGTGACTTTTACGACCACTACTATGCTCCGACCAATATCGTGGTAGCCGTTGCCGGAGATGGCGCCAGTACGATCGTAGACCTCATAGAGCAGATTCCCGCTGGGTCCGACGGGCCTCTACCGACGGTGCGGAGTAGGCCTAGCGCACAAGCATTGGAAGTCATTGATGTTTACCCCTCTGAGCAAGTCCAGGTATTACTTGGGGTGCCAGGACCACACCAGGATAGTAAAGACTATCCTGCCGCGCTCCTCTTAACGACCATTCTCGGAGGTCAAAATACCGCGCGCCTGTGGCAGCGATTGCGGGAGCAAGAGGGGTTGGTATACACCGTGTCCACAGGGTATAACGCTCAGCCCGAATGGGGAGAGATGTCGATCCACATGGCCCTCACCGCGAACTCGATCCCGGACGCCATGGCAGCCATTGCCCAGGAAGTGCAATGGTTTAACGAGCAGGGACCTTCACTCCCGGACATCGAGCGTGCGATGATGCAAATCGAGACAAACCTCGCGTTTACCCGAGAAACTCCTGAAGGCCGCATGTTCCGTTTGGGACGGTATGCGCTCTGTCAATCCTGTCCTCCCACCACCGAGACGTTTATCCAAGGTCTAAAGGCGGTCACGCCCAAAGACATACAAGCGTTATCGCGAACGCTCTGGTCTAGTTGGGATCAGGTCGCGATCGGGGTCGCGGGAACCCTCGGTGGTGGCTCTCTCCAAACCATCCGCCCCTGGCTCAAAACCTAGGCTGCACACGAATATGAGGGAGGTAGACCCATGGATGATCGGCTTCAAACCATCTTTACTTGGCAAGATACATTTAACCAGATGGTCCGACGTGAACGCCAATTGGACTTTGATCAAAGCACCTGGATTCAAAAAATGGGACTCGCACTCCTGGTTGAACTAGGAGAGGTCATGGAAGAAGCCCGCTATAAGTGGTGGAAAAATCAAACCCCGATAGAGCCCACAAAACTACATGAAGAATTGGTCGACGTCTTTCACTTTTTCGTTAGTATGTGTCTGGACGCGGGCCTTGATGCAGAGGGCCTCTATCAAGGCTATTTGGCTAAAAATCGGGAAAACTTTGACCGTCAACGGGGAACGTCCGCCAAGGCGGGATATTCGACCCAGGAAATGTCAGAATGATGGACAAAATAGGCCGCATAGGCTAGGTAGGGGTGGTGCTACTATGCGGCTTAGCGAGCTGGCGTCAAAAGAAATTATTAATCTTAGTGATGGCGGCCGATTAGGGCCCCTCGGCGACACGGATTTGGTGATCGATCCCGACACCGGGCAAATAGAGTCCATCATTGTCCCCCTAAGAGGGCGCCTGAGTCGGCGAACGGACGAAACCGTGATTGCGTGGCGTGCCATTCGGCGAGTGGGACCTGAGGTTCTCATCGTCGACTTGGAGGAAACCGGCCCGCTTCGCAAAACTGGTCGAAATTAACGCACTGCTTTTTATGTCTACGGGCATACTATCCCCGTATGGCATTAAAGGGAGGCGATAACGCGTGCAAAAGACTGTTGTCGGCGCATTTCAGGATCACCACAGCGCCGAATCTGTTGTCAGTGAGCTCAAGCATCGAGGCGTGCCAGAAAAGGACATCTCTTTGGTGGCACGCCATGATGGCCACACCGAAGGAGGGCATCCTAACGGCAGTGGCATGCATAACCTATCATCCGGTATTGGCTGGGGTGGTACCGTAGGAGGAGTCGCCGGACTGTTGGCCGGTGTCGGAGCTCTCGCGATTCCTGGCATCGGCCCCATTGTGGCTGCAGGGCCTTTGGCCGCCACCTTGACGGGTGCGGTGGCGGGTGGTGTGGCCGGAGGCTTGATGGATTACGGAATCCCCAAGAATGAGAGCGAACAGTATGAACGGCGATTAAAAGAAGGCGACGTCCTTCTCATGGTGCGTGCTGATGCCCCCGAGGTCGACAAGGCCAAGACCTTATTTGAGCACCACGGCGCATCCGACATCCATGTGCATTAGACCAAAATCTTAAGTCAAGAGACGGGGCTTTGGATTGCTCCGTCTCTTGATCTACCAATTAAAGAGAAGGTGCGACCCCAGTTATGCCGATTTCGAATCGGGCTCATCACTTACCCCCATATATCTTTGCTCAGATTCATGAAGACATCGCGCGCATGGAACAAGACGGAAAGACCATCATTGACCTCGGGATATCGGATCCCGATGTGCCTCCCCGACCAGATATCCTAGACACTCTTTGCACCTGGGTCCGACACTCGGACAGTCACCGTTATCCCAGTTACCGCGGCCTAGCTCCGCTTCGTCAGGCGGTCGCAGAGTGGTATCTACGCCGTTTTGGGGTCTACCTGGATCCAGAATCTGAAGTCCTTATCACCGTTGGCTCCAAAGAGGCATTGGTGCACTTCGCTTTGGCCACGGTTAACCCAGGACAAGCCATTTTGGTCCCTGACCCCGGTTACCCCAGCTATCAGATCCCGTCCGCGCTCTTTGGGTTTGAATCCATTCTCATGCCTCTCATCGCCGCCAACCACTTTCTTCCGGATTTTGAAAGGATCTCTTCGACGGAATGGAGTCGAATTCAACTCGGATTTTTCAACTATCCTAACAACCCGACGGGGGCAATGGCCCCTGAAGAATTTTGGCACCAGGCCATAGAGTTGGCTCACCGCCACCAGTGGACTATCGTATCCGATCTGGCTTACGTCGATATTGTCTATACGGGTCAAGCGCATTCGATCTTAGAGTATGCTGGAGCCCGGGAAGTCGCAGTGGAGACCGTCACCTTTTCCAAGAGCTACAGCATGCAGGGGTTTCGACTCGCCGCCATGGTCGGTTGCGCAGAGATCTTGGAGGCATTTTATCGAGTTGAAAGCCAAATCAATGCTGGCGTCTATTTGCCCATTCAACATGCCGGGATCGCGGCACTGCGAGAAAACGTCACACCGGATACATTGGCCACGTATCAAAAGCGCCGTGATTTCGTGGTGTCCTCCCTCCAACACCGGGGTTTTACTGTCGAGACTCCTCCAGCCACTCTCTATGTATGGCTTCCTGTACCAAAGCCCGATACAGATCAAACCTTCGTGTCGCGTCTCTTACACCAATATGGCATCGCAGTCGCACCCGGTGTGGCGTTCGGACCCTTAAGCGACAGGTTTATCCGCATTGCCTTAACCAAACCGCTCTCGGTCCTAAAAGAGGCGTTTGCGCGATGGCCCGCGATGACCTCGACGGCAATGACCCCGGAGAATCCCCCATCGAGACACCCTTAACATTGGAACCCTCCGCCGCCCTGTCACGTATAGTGACCAGGGCTAGACACATCTGACGGAAGAGGAGAGGGTCTCCCGATGAGACATCGCGTTGTGGTCGCGGGCGGAGACGCCCGGGATGTTTGGTTATGTAAATTCTTGGTAGACCAGCAATTTGAGGTGTCAAGCTGGGGTTTGTCACTACCTGAGGTCGAGAAGTTCTCACCCATCGCATCACCCCCGGACATCTTAATCGGTCCCATGACCGGAATTGGGCCCCATGGCGTCATGGAGACCCGCGAGGGGGTCGTGTATCTCGAATCGTACCTTCTTGAACGAATGCCGCCAGGAAGTCTCTTAGGTGCGGGGCTTATTGCGCCAGACGTCAAAGATTGGGCCCGGCGCCTAGAAATCGCGACCGTCGAATATCGGATGCAGCCGACGTTTATGTGGCTGAACGCGGTCCCCACAGCGGAAGGTGCGCTCAAGGCGGCTCTGGGTCGCTCAGGTTTTACCATTTACCATCGTCCGATAGCCATCCTAGGCTTTGGACGTGTCGGATCGGTCTTAGCCCTACGGTTGCAAAGCTATGGCGCGGATGTCCAAATCTTTGAGCGTTCAGCTGAAAAGCGGGCCATGGCCTCGGCCTATGGCTTCGGGGTGCACCCATTGGACCCTCAGTGGTGTTCAGCCGTGGACGGGATTTTCAATACCGTGCCGGCTCCGATTATGGGTCCGGAGTGGTTTGAGGTATCGGATGCGGCCTGGGTCATCGACCTGGCGTCCACACCAGGTGGTCTCGCGTTCTCCTTGCGAGACACCCCGGCCTGGGTACCTCGCTATGAATCCATCTTAGGCATTCCTGGCCAAGTAGCGCCACGGCGCGCGGCAGAAATCATCTGGGAAACTCTCAGTGCAGCCCTCTTAGAACGTCATTTGGTCCCGAAGCTTCAAAGATAAGGAGGATATCACGATGAGCACCTTGCCTCTCCAGGGAGTCCATATGGGGTTTGCTATGGCGGCGAGCCATTGCAATTTACACCGGGCCGTAGCGACCCTCAAAGACCTCGTGGCCGCGGGAGCTACGGTGACTCCGATTGTGTCACCAAGCATTCTTCATGTATCTACCCGATTCGGCACCCCCGAGTATTGGCGCCAGGAAATCGAGTCCGCCACCCCTGAGCCTATTCTCACCTCGATTCCCGAGGTCGAACCAAGCGGTCCCCAACATTGGTTTGACGTCGTCGCCGTGGTACCATGTACTGGGAACACCTTAGCCAAAATCGCCAACGCCATCAACGATTCTGCAGTAACGATGGTGGTTAAGGCTCAATTGCGCCAAGGCAACCCCGTGCTACTCGGGATAACGTCCAATGATCTCTTAGGGATGAATGCCAACAATCTTGGAAAACTATTAAGTTCACGGAGCATTTATTTCATCCCCTTTGGTCAAGATGATCCGTTTAATAAGCCGCGATCTTTGGATGCCCATTTGGAACACATTGTTCCGAGCGTCCAAGCGGCATTGCAACACAAACAAATTCAGCCCATCTTATTGCCGTGGATGGGGAAAACGGAAATCAATTACTAGGAGTGAAAAACTGTGAGAGGGATTCGCGTCGCTATTGTTGGAGCAACGGGTTTGGTCGGTCAGAAAATTCTTCACGTGTTGCAAGAACGACAGATGCCGGTAGCAAGCCTGGTCCCGCTTGCCACCGAAAGCCTTGGACGACACGTCGTGTGGGGCGGACGGCACGTCGCCATCGAACCCCTCGATGCGATGGACTGGGATCGCGTGGATGTGGCCTTTTTTGCGGCTTCGGCTGATGTCAGTGCGAAGCATGCGCCCATCGCCACCGCACACGGCGTGACGGTCGTCGATAAATCCAGCTACTTCCGGATGGATGCCGAAGTACCCTTAATCGTCCCCGAAGTCAATGGCGATAAAATTGGGGAGAGTCGCCTCATTGCGAGCCCTAATTGTTCGACGATTCAAATGGTGGTAGCACTCGACCCCATCCGACGCCACTATGGCATTCGCCGCATTTTAGTGGCCACGTATCAGGCTGTGTCAGGCACTGGACGAGATGCCATGACGGTACTCGAAAACGAGACACGAAGCCAAAGTCATCCCCAACCGGTGAACCCGGTCTATCCGGCTCCGATTGGCTTTAACGTGTTGCCGTATTGCGACCAATTTGGGGACCAGGATTACACGGGAGAAGAGTGGAAACTCACGCGAGAGACCCAAAAGATTTTTGGGTCCCAAATCCCGGTGACGGCCACCGCAGTACGAGTACCCGTCTTTGTTGGGCATTCCGAGGCCGTTTACGTGGAAACCGAGTCCCCCTGGGGCAGCATCGAATCTTTGCGATCCCTATTAAGCCATTCTCGTTCTATCCGGGTGGTGGACGATCCCACTAAAGGCATCGTACCAACACCACTAGAAGCCCAAGACCGCGACG
>JAJYPK010000100.1 GCA_021795465.1 Bacillota bacterium | reverse complement strand
GCTGGTGGGTTAGTACCGATGTTAAAGAGCTTCAACCGTCTTACCGCGTCCCGCTTGCCAATCATTATGATTGGCGTGGCCGTGGTTGCATTTGTGGTCCTCGCGATCGCGACCGGTTCCCTATTACAAGCCTTGGTGGGGGTGATCCTCGATGCGTTGGTGGCCTTAGCCACCGCTGGGTTTCTTTATGAGGTTGTGCAAACCGGTCATCTGGGATTTCCCGCAACAATCCCCGATAGTTCAATTACTCCTCTGATCTTTGTGTTGCTATTTGGCCTCTCTATGGACTATGAGGTCATCTTATTGCATCGCATTCAAGAACCGTTGCGTGCGGGAGCTGGGATGAAAGACGCGGTCCGTTCCGGAGTGTCCACGACGGGGGCCATGATCACAGGTGCAGGGATGATCATGGTCATTGTATTTATCTCGCTGTTGATAAGTCCGCTTGCCGTTATGAAGACGTTGGCCCTAGGGTTAACGTTTGCGGTACTGATGGACACCTGGGTGGTTCGGTCCCTCATGGTTCCCAGCATCACGGTGCTACTGGACCGTTGGGCATATTGGCCTTGGGGTCATTAAAATCGGGCGGGGACAGAAGGATTCGGTGGGACAGATTTTTTGTTCCAGACCCGGCTTTAGCCCGTGCCGCTGGGATAGCGGCAATGGAGCAACTGCCGTCCACTTGGTGTCGCCTGTGTCTTGGCGAGTTGACGCACCCCTTCATCTTGTACGGCGTTGGTATGTCTCTGGCACCACGCCTTTTTGTGTACCGACTCGAAGCCGCCATAGATATCATGAGGTACCATAAGAATCAATAATAAGCACCTCGGCCGCTTTCTACCGCCCTCCCCACCAGCCATCGCATGGATGAGAATCCGTCGATTCATTGCGTGGGCTTCGGCTTTAGTCGGTCGGGTCATGCCTGGGAGATGATAAAGTGCGTAGAATAATGACATGGATGAGCAAGAGCCGTCTTACGGTCTACCTCGGTGCAGCCCTGTTGACACTATGGTTCGTATGGGCCTGGCTTCGGTTGTTGCCGCCACCCTCGGTGCGGCGTACATTGTATCACGGGGTCAATCGTCTGATCCCGATTCACGCGCATATCGGAGTAAGTGTCACCGCTCCCCACCACCAAACCACCCCGTTATTTCGTTGGCAGTTTCTCTGGCGTCACGTGATAGTCATTCCTCCTCAATTAAAAGTATATCATCAGTGGGCCTATGCGCACTTGGCCTATTCAGACATCGTGAGCTTGTATGGTGCCCATCAACTCTATACCCATGCCCTCCCTTACTTTGTCACTCCGATCGAGTACCCTGTTCTGATGGGCGTTTTTATGTGGCTTATGGCATGGGTGCCGACTGTCACCGGTTACTTCTTGGTTACAGGGGTCTTCGTGTGGGCCGCCGCCCTGGGCATCTACCGATGGCTATGGCATCGCAACCGGCGCTTGGCCTTAGCCTTTGCGAGTACCCCGTTGCTACTGGTTTACGGACTGCTGAATTGGGATATCGTCGGGATTTTTCTCATGATCATGGCTATCGACAGGTATGAGCAAAGACGTTACTCGGTTGCGGCCGTGCTGTTTGCGGTAGCGGTCTTCTTTAAGTTTTTCCCTATTTTTTATCTCCCATTTGTGGCAGTCGATTTGCGTCGCAACGGGAAGTCCGCGGTACTGCGTCGCATGGTCGGCATTTTCCTGGGAAGCTCCGCCGTCATCAACGGCCCTTTCATTGTGGGGAATTGGTGGAATTGGAGCATTTTTTACGTCTTTAATGCGAGCCGGGGCTTTGGGGCAGACTTGTGGAGCAATCACTGGATTCACCTCACGTCGGTTCCGCTCATTGATACGGTGTCGCTACTCGCTGTGCTGGTAGCGATGGCACTGACGGGGTGGCGCGTTGGGCGCGGGATGTCGCCATACGAAGCCGCTGCGGTGGTGTTTGCCGTGTTCTTGATAGTCAACAAAGTGTATTCTCCCCAATATACCGTGTGGATGGTGGCGTTCGCGATGGTCGCCGCATGGCCCGTGTGGTCGGTGGCCGTGCTGAGCATGGCGGGTCTCATGGACTATGTTAATTCATTCACGGTACTGAAGCTCATGAATCAGGGGACCGGAGGATGGTATGCGGAACATGTATTCCCGTGGGGGATCGCGGCTCGTTACCTCGCTTTAGCCACAACCTTAGGCGGGGTCATGGCGGCACGTTGGCGACGAAGTCACAGAATCTCGGACGATGGAACGGACGCATACGGGACAAAATCTGTGGCTAACCCTCCTGGGTAATTATCACGGATATTCTTCTACTGCAGGTCCTGTGGGACATTCGTCCCCGAATCTAGGTTATTAACCATATGACCTCAAAGGGGTGGGTGGGTGTATGCTGGATTGGTTAAAACCTCTCGAACCACCGCTTGTAACCGAAGACGATTATACTTCTGGTCCTCCGGGACGCGGGGCGTGTTTTTACCGCTCGCCAGCTGAACCGTTCAATGCTTCTCGTCTACGGTTTGGTGTCGCAGTTCAGTATCTGGTTGGGTTATGGATGACGGGAGCTTATGGTGGCTCCTGTCACTTTGATAATGTTGACGGAGATACATGGACTAGTTGTGAACTCGAGAGCATGCTGTCAGTAATCCAAAGCGGCAAGATTTGGCGTTCGGACCGTATTGACAAGTTGATCGTGGAAGAAATTGCCCCGGATGTAATAGACTATTTCGAAGTCATACGGAACGAAGGCAAGGTCAGCAACATCGTGAATTCCCTAACTGGCAATGGTGGCACTAATGGCGGCCATGTCTTCAGGGGAGGCTATTATGAAGTGATTGCAGACCCCCACGACAGAAAAATAGAGATAGACCATGATTTGCTGACCCTCATCCGATTTTCACAACATACCAGTCTAGTTCACCCCAATTGGGCGGGTACCAAAGTGGTCGGCTGGAATTTGACCGATATGGACGGCCCCAATGACCTGCTGTGGATGCTCATCAATGTCCCTACACGGGTCGTTCTGATTGCCGACGTCCGGACGGGCGTGGTTGATTCACTAATTTGGGAAAAGGTTTCTGACCGGGTCCTGGGCGAACCGGTCAGTTGATTCCCTAATGGCGATCAACCCGGCTTATATTAAGTGCTCTTCGCATTCTTTGTCGATCATAACTAACAGCCCCTTTAAAGAACTCGGAGTCTCCGGGGCGGTTTAAGCGAGTATAAACCAAGTGACCCATGGGCCGGATATGCAAACCTATCATCTGCTCATACCAACAAACAATCCGCAGTATGTGGCCACTTCGCCATATTGGAACGTTTCTAGTATCTCGCGAAATTCCAACTATCCAAGTAGCGCCTGGCAATCTGCCCCAGCCGTGGCGCGTGGACCAGCATCGGGTACTTTTGTTCTCGCCATATCATGAAAGTTTGTCCCAATCGCCCGAGACCAGTACAGGGGTTCTCGTGGCTCGAGGCAATATGCTTCATGATGGTCTCAGGTCCGTGCTCCGGGAATAGGAGTATAGATTTCGTCTAACTCGCTCCGAGAATAGATACTTTTCAGGGCTCTTTCTGGGAGGCGTTGACATAGGTTCAGCATCACCGGGATAGATTGGCTTAATGCTTACTATGTGGTCCGACCGGAGCATCTCACAGCGTAACCATCATCGTGGTAGGTGGACAACCCTTAACCCCCACTTTTGACGGATTTGCATCGAAAACATGTACCATTAATTGAACGGGAAAAGCTGGGAGACAGGCAGCACTGGCTCTACTTACGGACTCGGGTTCATGGTATCGAGCACACTGGTAATGAGTTTTTCGTAACTCTTTTCGATGTCCCAAGGCGCTCGGAAGAATCCTGCATCCTCAAGGGACACAAAACCATGGAAGAGGCTTCTGAATCCGCGAATCCGATGAAACGCCTCTTCCTCACTGTAGTGGTACGGTTCAAGCACCTTGAGCATGATTTTAACCATGTCATTTTCTGCTTCGGTGATCGCGCTGTGCTGCATTTTCGGGGATTTTAAGATGGCCTTGTACAGTTCCGGATAGGTTCTGGCAAACGTTCGGTATTCTCGAGCAATCGCGCGGATCGCGTCCGCATGGGACTTGCCAATGGCCGCACTGGCGATCTGCGCGCCTAGTCGGCGCATCCCCAGTGCGGTCAATTCTGCATACAGGTCGGGTAGCCCCTGGACATGATTGTATAGCGACGGGGTTTTCACCTCCAGGCGTCCGGCCAGTTGGTTTAAAGTCAGGCGATCGAGCGTAACCTCTTCGGCCAAGAGTGCGGCGGTGTTCACAATGATGGTTCGGTCGAGTCGACGGGACGATGTCATAGGTTTCTCCTCTCGAGCGGTGCGCTATCTTTGTCTTCCGCGACGGTGCACCGTATACGTACATGTTGTGCATGGAGTGTCGCGTTTAGTATGGGCGAAGAAAGCGGTCTACAGCATCATTGCGCTGTAGAGGTTGACCGTGAGCCGGGCATAACCAGTCAAATTGCAAGGTTTTCAGCAACGCAAGTGACCGGAAGACGGCCTGCGAATTCCACGTCAAATAAGATGGGAAGAGTCGCAATGTCCCGTGTTTGATGGCCAAGAGGTCCCCGATGAAAAGGACGCGTCGATAAAGAAAGATGACATGTCCCGGGGTATGTCCGGGTGCCGGAAGGACCCGGATGTCCCCAAACTGAGCGTTCACCCCATAACTGTCGGTGATACGCGGTGGTTCCACTCGGACAATGCGTTGAATGATGCGTTTGATACCGGGCCGGGGTTTCTCTCCGAGAATGTAAGGGATGTCCTCACTTGAGGCCCACACGCGTGCGCCTGTCTGATCTTGCAACCGACGCGCGTTTCCGATGTGGTCCACATCGTGGTGGGTCAGCAGGATATGGTCAATGGAATGGACCCCCAAAAGGCGCAAGTCGGCCCAAATGGCGTCGAATTCCCCAGGGTTGCCCGTGTCAATTAACACGTTTTCGTCTACTAGGTATACATGACTCCCTGCGCTACTCTGCAACATGGTGACACCTTCCGTGATGGTCATGCCTTCTTCTCCTTTATTCCCTTATTTTAGCGCCAGGGCCAACCCTGTGCCGATCATCAAGACTACGAATACGGGTCTCAAGACTTTTTCTCTCCCGGCCGGCGGAAGCCACTGGAGCATGACGGGTCCGAAGAACGCGCCGACCAGAGTTCCAGGAAGAAATAGGCCCAACAAAGGCCAGTCAATTGTTCCAAGATGGAGATGCATCAAAAAACCGGTGATGGCCACGCCTAACAGAACGAACACCGAGGTGCCGGAAATTTCTCTTACCTCGCAGCCCAGCACGGATAATCCACCCACGATGGCAGAACTGCCACTAATACCGATGAGCCCGGATAAGATCCCGCCAAACACACCGTACGCCTCAGCCTGGACGAAGCGCCATGGGGTGCGAGGGTTGGTGAATGCGCCAGGTGTGACGTGAGACCGCCAAAGAAACTGCACCAGCATTTGAATACTAATCCCGACGATAACCATACCGGCAATTTTATCGTATGCGCTTTGGGGTAACACACCGAAACAGACCGACCCGAAAACGGATCCCAGCACACCGCCACCCAACAGATAGAAGCCAATACGGATATTCGTGTTCCCCGCTCTCCAATGACTGAAAGCCCCCATTGCGGTGGTTGGGATCATGGTCGCCAGAGACGTCGAGGCCGCGATTTCCGCGGGAATATGGAATACCACGGTCAGGATCCCAACATACATCGCGCCGCCACCACCACCCAACGTAATGATAAACAATCCGATCAGAAACCCGACAACAGGTAACGCGATGAGGGGAAACATGCCACACCTCCTTAGGAGTGGTGTCTGTCGCAAGCTCGAAAAATCCCTAAGGCATCTGTGCGATCTTTCGAGACGAACTAATAATACTACAATTTAAACTAATAAGGTTAGTTTTGCAACGACAAATTGTACGGAGTCCCAACCTACATGCCGATGTTTTTTATTGTCGCCGATTGAACGTAATGCTCGCGCATTCCCCGTTCCAGGCAAAGCACCCGGAGGGTGGGGTCAATCCCCCCTGGGATTTCCCTGGGCCACGAGGGGTGGTCTTCGGGCCCGTTCCGGGTTTCTCTATTGTGTGCCTTGGGCTTGGACGGAGGGTTTCATCGTGTCTAGCGATGCCCCGCTGTATATGGCCAAATAGAGGACAGTTTGACCAATCGGACAATAGTTTGCGGAAAGGAGTTGATGAAACCCTCACCGTCCATCCACTCAGGTTGTCTGGCGGGCTGCGGCCGCGAGCAATCCCCTTGAGTCTATCAATCGTCGTTTCGGACACATACGCAGACCGTTAAGCGCTGAACCCATGACATGATTCCATAGTTATTGTCTAGCATGCCAAACAGGCACCAGACTAGCGGCTGCCGCAGCGTGCAATGGTCTGAACAAGGCCGATACTATCCGGAATTGCCTCATTTTATTAGCACTCGGCGGGGACGGCCGTTGGTTAAGTGACCGGCTCGGCTTCCCCGCCAAATCCGATGAGTGCACACCTCGTGTGAGGCAGATAGCATGTCGTGTTCGTTCATGGTCGCTTCATGATAGAATGGACAGAAACTAGGGCAAGGAGGTCGCCAGTACCACGATCAACCGTGGCACCGCTTGTAATTACACCGCGCTTGCCGAGATTAAGAAGCTTTTTTTGCAAGCCGAGCTTACATAATTGACCCTGAGTTCTATGCGGTCTGCAGTGCGTGTGCACTCGGATGTCCGGCTAGTGCTCCATTCATTGAGATATATAGTGGGCACCTTTTGAGCAGTTAAAAGATTCTCTCGTGGTCCAAGGCACCGGATTTTTGGCCTCAGTCATAAGGACGAAATACTAATCGAGAGACAAGGAGTGGAAGGGTATATGGAATTTCTACATACGGTCCAAGTCGCAATGCTGACGCCTTTAACAAACGATGGTGACTTAGATAACAAAACATTGGACCACCAACTCGAGCGGCTCGTCGGAGCCGAAGGGATGACCTTATCAATTCTCGGCTCGACCGGCGAAGGTGCGGCACTAAGTCCAGACCTACGTGGACGTCTACGTCAAGCGGTTGTGGACCGGGTCGGCAAGCAGGTATCTCTCTTTACCGGGGTCCTTAACCCTGTCCCCCAAGGTGTCCGAGACGAGTTGTTGTCACTAAACCCTAACTCATTTGAAGGTGCTCTGGTTCCCCCGCCCTTCTATTATCCGATGACCGCGAGTGAACTCAAGACATACTTTTGGTCTTTGGCAGAGGTATCCCCGGTGCCTCTTATGCTGTACAATATCCCGCCCTACACAAAAATATCGTTGGCGCCCGAGGTTGTAGCGGAATTGGCAAGGCATCCCAATATCATGGGCATTAAGGATTCCAGTCGCGATTTTGAGTATTTTCTTCGCTTGCTGCATCACGTGGATCGCGCCAACGCGTTCAAAATCCTTACCGGCACCGACACCTTATTATCTGGTTCTCTTATGGCGGGAGGAGATGGCGCTGTCTTGGCGATAGCGAACATCATGCCAGGACCCGTCAAAGATCTTTTTAAGGCTATCGCCAGCGCCGATTATCCTGGGGCCGCGCTGATTCAAGCACGCATCAATGACCTGGCATACCGGGTCCGGCAAGCGGGAGGAATAGCGGCGTGGAAATATCTGGCCAAAAAAGTCGATGGCGGTACTGGATTCCCAATCTCCCCCTATAGCCCACTCCTTGCTGACTCTGCCTTTGCCCAGGCACTCGATGAGTATGGGATTTTTGCGTAAGTACGTGGCTTTAGGGGTGTTCATCCCACGGTTCGAGGGTGCCAACCATAGATTGTAGTTGGCCGCTTTGAATCGCTTCGAACACCCCCTGACTGATTTCTTCATGACTCAACCATCGGCTAAATCCTGATTCCACCATGAATCCCAGGACCACGCGTTGGGATAAACACCAGGTTCCGCGAGGGACAGGCGAACCGGGTTGAACCCCACCCCGGCTTCCAACAACCTCCACGAGGTGCCACGGCATGTGTCGATAGGCTTCGACTTCTGAGATAATGGCGCTTAGTACCGGCTCGACGGGTTCGTGAATCCATGCCACTACCAAATCCAGGGGGCCCTCCATCAATTGAAAATGGGCAACCCAATGCCGAAGGCGCGTAAGATCATGATAGTCCAATGCCATGGGAATCAACCGCCCCACCTTGCCTGGCGAGACGGATCCCATCCGCTCCAGACTGTCTCTTGTCCGTGCGATGACGCCCACGGTCATGCCGCCATCCGTGGCTAGTCGAGTACTCAGGGTGGCGAGCATCCCACTACCACCTACTACTAGTGCTCTTCCCATCTCAGCCTATTCGACTTTCCATTCGATAACCCCATCCAAATTCCGATGACGATCGGAAGTGTCCGTCAGGGTGGGTTGCCCTAGGTACACGAATGCGATAATTTTTAAGTCCTCAGGAAGATCTAAAATCTTGGCCATCTCAGGATGGTACGCCATTTTTCCTGTTCGCCAACGGGTCCCTAGACCCATTCCATGGGCGGCTAGCAGGAGATTTTGGACCGCAGCCGAAACCGCTGCATGATCCTCTTCAACCTGAACGGGGCCACCGGATACACGTTGACTCACAATGATAATCACCGGAGCCCGCAACAATTTCTGTGACTCTTTGCTAATGTATTTTTCGCGAGCAGCACCGTCGACCGGAATTTCTCTGGCGGAGGCTTCAGCCCACGCCAAGCCCACTCGCTCTCGGGCCTTTCCCTTCAGAACCATAAAGTGCCACGGTTCGGTGTGGTGATGATTGGGTGCCCAAATTGCCGCCTCTTGAATCAATTTGGCAATGGTCGCGTCGTCAACCTCCCCCGTCAATTGAGATTCGCTGATCCGAGTGCGGATTGCCTTCAAAACATCCATGCTTGATGCCTCCCCCTGTGGTTTTTAACCACCCTATCATACCAGACTCATGGTGGCGGACGACATTCATCCTCAGATGAATCCCAGACAGGCGCGGTTATCGCGACCCCCAAAGCTACTATTCGAGACGGCGCGGTGGTTTTACTAGGGACGGATTGGCTTGGGTTGGCCCCGTGCCTGGACTGCGGTAGGCTTTAATACGCACGGTCGCAGGTATACCGTGATGGTAGCTCAACGTGTTACCGAGGTTGGCCCTAATGATTGTCCGATCGATTACCGAGATCCTAGGCGGGCACTGTAGTCCACAATAGCATTCGCCAGGGCCTTGGTGGTCGGTCCTAAAAATTCTTTCGGCGTGACCAGGGCCATCGTACGAAACACCGGGGGATTCAGAGGAATTGTTTTGACTCGATGCATGGTCTCTTCCTCGATGGCTACCTCGCGCGGAATCATCGAAATGCCTAGTCCAGCGGCTACGAAACCAACTATAGCCCCCAAGGTAGACACCTCAGCGGCACGGTGGGGATCAAAACCGTGGGTCTGACAAAGCGAGACGACAGTTCTGGCTAAACCGAATCCCGGACGAAAGATCACCCAGGATTCGTCCTTCAATGCGGTCAGATTCACCGTGTCGCCTACCGCTCGTTCAGGATTGTCGATAATGACCAATTCTTCATCCCATAAGGGCTCAATGTTAACGTAGCCTCCCAACAATGGCAGGGACATGATGGCCAGGTCGATTCGATGATTTTGCAAACTCGATACCATCTCGGCCGACGCCTCTTCGACGACCGAGACTCGAACGTCGGGGTAATGACGGTGAAAGTCCCGGTAAATGCTCGGAAAGTGATGGGTGGAGACCGGCGAGACGGGACTTAGACCCAAAGTCACATCCCCCTCTACTAGGCGGCCAGCTTCGGCGACCCGGTTGGGAATAGCTCGCGCGATTCGGATCAGTTTGCGGCCGTCATCGACCACCAGACGGCCAGCTTCCGTCAACTCTACGCCCCGACCTTTTCGCTGTAGGAGCGCAACAGATAATTCTTGTTCCAACAATTGAAGCTGATAGGATACTGTGGGTTGAGTGAGTTCCCAAACGTCGGCGGCCGCCGATATCGATCCCGTTTCAGCCACGCTGATAAGCAGTTCTATCTGATAGAGCGTCATTGCCCTTCCCCTCTGTTGGACCCTGCCGGATTTTGTGTCTGGTTTCGCAACATCGCTAGTGGGTAGAACGTTCCCCGCCAGTATATGCCTTGCTGCCGTTCAGTTCGCCATACGGATCGAACCATGACGAACCAGAATAAAAACGGCATCAATAAAAATAGCCACGGGGCGATGAATCCCATGTTGATAGCGGCTTGGCTTAGTCGCCAATATTCGCTCCAGACCATCATAATGGTCAGCACATTAATAATCCACCAGGGACCGCGTAGCATCACCATGCCGAGATCCGGCAGGAAAAACAAACCCGCGAACACGATAAATAGACCCATGAGTCGAGACCTCCGATAGTCCACCAGGCTATAGAAGTTTTTTTCGAATCCCAGGATTACCTCTGGGAGGTTCTGGTACCAATGAACAGTTAAAAAGGATCCCCCCATAACTATCCCGATCGCACAACCCATTCGCTTGAATCGTCCTGCCAACGCCACATCGTCGGCGGCATTTTGGCGTACTGCCCCATGCCCGCCAATAGAAAAATATTGGGAGCGCCGGACCATTTGGAAAGCTCCAATGCCGATTCCAGGTAGGCGACGGGATGGGAGATTTGCCAGCACCAGGCGAAGACTCATGGCGATAGCAAACCCAAAGAATCCCAAGAAGGCACGAGCCCCCGCTCCACGAATGCAAAGAGTTGGCACGATACTCAAGTAGTCGAGCTGGCGGGCCTCCGCATAGCTTACCGCATGTTTTATAGCCCCAGGGTTTAATAAACTATCGGCATCAAGAAAGAGAATCCAATCGCTCGACGCTCGCTTTGCCCCCTGCCAAAGGGCATATTGCTTGCCCATCCATCCTTGTGGGAGGCTATTGATGCGAATCTGGAGTATCCGTCCATGAGCATCTGGCACCGCAGCGATTTGGTCGCTGGTCGAATCCGTGGAACGGTCGTCCACCACAATGATTTCCGAGACAATGGGCCCGGAGTTCCGCAACTGCATCAGGGTTTGACCAATAACCATGGCTTCATCCCGTGCCGCCAGTACGATAGATACGCGACTTTGCACCACCTCTTTGGGCTCGACGGCGTCGAGCCCAGGATAATGCCGTCGTCCCCACTCGACTATCCCAATGACGATTATCCAGATCGCCGAGGCGGTGAGTAGCAGTGCTCTAAGTAGGGGCATGCTAATGGTTTTGCTTCACGACAATACTGTTAATGACATTCGCGGCCCCATCGGCCCGGTCTGCGGCGTTGCTAAGATGCCGATACACCTCACGTGCTTTAATCAAATAGTGGATATCGGGTTCGTGGGTCAGGTCGGCAATCGCATGACGATAGATCCCCTCCATTTTATTTTCCATGGACTTGGTTTTGAGTGCGGACTGGTTGGCGGCTTTGAGATCTCGCGACAATAGTTGGATTGCCGTCGCCAAATGGTCCACGGCTTGGCGCATCGTCGCCACCATGTCGCGTATCGGGTCATCGATCCGAATTTCGTAAATTGCGATTTCCTTAATGGTATTTTCGTTGTAATCGACTATGTCATCGATGGCCCGAGATAAGTCGTTGAGATCTTCACGGTCAATCGGTGTGACAAATGTGCCTTGAAGCTTTTCCATCAGGGCTAGACGTCGACGATCACCTTCGTGCTCGCAGTCCGAAGCACGCTCGGCAATGGCACTGCGCTCGGCCGCATCATCTGCTAACACATAACGTTCGAGAAGCGCAGTGATTTCCTCAGCGACAGTCATTTGGTCGCATAAGAGTCCATAAAAAACTTGTTGTGTCGGTACGAAAATATCTTTCCAGCTCATTTCGGTCAAGCCTCCAGTCGTTTATACATCCAAGTCAGTCCCTATCTCATGGCCGACAGTATTGCCATGCCGGTTCCGCCGATGATGATTGCAATTGGCATAGTTAAAAGCCACACGGCAAGCATTTTTCTTACCATCGGCCAACGGACGTGTA